>JAJYVB010000179.1 GCA_021792265.1 Deltaproteobacteria bacterium
GCCAGCTCGGAACCCTGGGAGCTTGAGGGGTCTGAGGTCGCCCAAGCGGAGCGCACGGCTGCTTCGTTGGAGGCCATCCGTCGCCTGCGCATCACGGTCGGGGACCAAGCCGCCCTCGTGGCCGGGTTGGCGGGTCCGGCAACCGTTGCCGCAACGGGCATTGGCGGAGCGCAGGACATGGCTTCGGCTGCGCAAGCCGTCGCTGGGCACGCACGGACCTTTTGCGGGGCCGGCTGCGACGTCGTACTACTTTTCGAAGATGTCGCTCCTCCCGACCCAGGGGCCTGGCAGGCTGGTCTGCGCACCATTTCAAACATCGTGAAGTTTCATCGCGGGCTTGCCTTTCTGATGGGAACGCAGGGGCCGCTACCCTCGCCTACCTTGTGGTCCCCGGGCTCCGCACCGGCGGCGCCACTGCGCGGCTTCGTGACGACGGCGCGGGAACTCGCCCCTGATACCGATCTCGAGATGCTGCGCTCCTCGATAGCTTCCGTCCGCTGACAAAGCTGCCCGCTGGTTGACTTGGAGCTGCGGCCTTCATGGCCGATAAGATAACCGCTCAGCCAGCCCGGCGGCCTTCTATGCTATGCTTTGGACGGCGGAGGTATCGCAATGGCTGAGCCGACGCGGTCTGCAGGCGGAGCGGAAATCGAGCGGGCGGCGCGGCTGACGCTCGAAGCAAAGTACCCGATTGCGCTCACCGGCGCCGGGCTGTCGGTGGAAAGCGGAATCCCGCCCTTTCGCGGTCCCGGCGGCCTGTGGACGAAGTATGGCGAGCCGCCGATGAACGGGTTTCAGTTGTTCCTGGCGGATCCGAAAAAAGGATGGGAAGAGCGGCTGCGCCGGCGCGACGATGAGCTTTTCGCTCCGCTTATGCGAGCGCGTCCCAACGCCGGACATCTGGCGCTGGCCGAACTCGAGGCTATCGGGGTTTTGCGCTTCGTCATAACGCAGAATATCGACGACCTCCATCGCCAGGCTGGCCAACAGGCGTTGGCCGAGATCCACGGCAACTTCAAGCTCGTGCGATGTTTAGAGTGCGTCTCGCGTTTCCCCTTCGAAGAGCTTGCGCTGGAGGTGTTACCGCCACGCTGTCCCCGATGCGAAGGGCTGCTCAAAAGCGACACGGTGGCCTTCGGCGAGCCGATACCCGCCGACGTGCTCGCCCAGTGCGCGGAGCAGGCGGCGCATGCAGACCTGGTGCTGTTGGCAGGTACTTCCGCGACGGTCTATCCGGCAGCCGGCTTCGCCCTCGAAGTAAAAGAGCGCGGCGGCAAGCTGATCGAGGCAAACCTCTACGAATCGGAGCTGACGGCGCTTTGTGACGTGAGCCTGCGCGGGGGCGCCGCCGACGTCTTGCCACGCCTCAAGGACGCGGTAAGCCGCCAGCGCCGGGCTGCGCTTTCTTAGCAGATCTTCGAGACGCAGGCGTTTCCAACAACCTGCGAGCCGGCGTGGCGCCGGTGGCCGCCGCGGTGCGGCGCCGCAGCAGCACCATCGCGCCGCGACCATCCAGATTCGTCGGACCGCTTTCGGTCACCAGTTCCAGGTTCCGATGCGCGCCGGGGCCCATCGACTGGTAGACCGCCGCGCGGCAAAGCAGATAGTCGGGTTTGGTGGGCGCATTGCGCCAGAGCACGGGGAAATCCTTACCGCCGTAGAAAGCAATCTCGTAGTTGACGCCGGGAAGATAGGCGGCTGAATGATCGTCGATAATCCGCACGGCGCGGCGCGCAAAGTCTTTCAGCGACAGCGTTTGCCCTATCGCTGGTTCCACGGCAATGCTCAGCGCGGTCATCAGGGCCGCGATTCCGCACGCAAGAACAGCGACCACCCCGTCGCCCGGCGAACGGTAAAAGGCAGCGTACAAACCGAAGCCCACGGCGACGACGAGTAGCGCAATGGTCAACGTTTGCAGGAAAATCGGTGTCTGCAGCAATCGGTCGAGAAGGCCCGGCACGCGCACACCCAGCCGCCACAGCATGCGGCTGAGTGAAGCCGTAGCACTGCCATGCAGTGCAGCCAGCATCCCCGCGGCAACAAACCCGCCGAACGCCAGAACGCCGCCGCAAAGCCGTGTGGTAGCCGCCACCCATCGGCGTGTCCTGTCCGCTGAAAGGCAGCCGCTGATACAGAAGGCCATTAAAGCCGAGAGCGCCGGATAGAGCGCCAGCAGGTAGACGCCGCGCTTGCTGCGCGGCAGGTTGTAAAAGAGTAAGACGACCGCGAGCCACAGCACAAGGTACCTGATGCGTGCGTCTAACCGCACGCGCTTTTCCAGGAGCGCGGCCGCGCCCGCCGGGATAAAGAGCGACCACGGAACGAAGCCCACGAGCAGCGCCGCTTCCATCCAGTAGAACGGATGGGCGTGGCCTTCGTGAAACGTATGGCTCGGAAGCAGGCGGAACAGGTTCTCGGCAAGAATCTGCTTGCGCACGAAGGCCATCCCTCCACGCCAAATCGCGCCGATGTACCACCCGCCGTCGATCGCCAACACCAGGACGGCCCCGGCACCCAACCGAAGCTTTCCGGCAAGTCTCCAGCGCCGCTCCCATGTGAGCCACGCAGCGGCTATCGCCACGGGCAGAAACAGGCCAACCGGACCCTTGGTTAGAACTGCGAGCGCTGCGGCGAGATAGGCCAGCATCGGGCTTCCACCCAAACCTTCGGCGCAGCGCAGAAACTCGAAAAGCGCCACTTCAATGAATAGCGTGAGCGCCATGTCGACGCGTGCGCCGCGGCCCGCCTGAAGGTACTGGATATTGGTCGCCAGGATGAGCGCGGCCAGCAGCGCTCGTCTCTGGTCAAAAAGCTGGCGCAGGTAAAGGTACTCCAGGAGCACCCCACAGATCGCGAATAACGCTGACGGCAGGCGAACCGTCCACCCGTTGAGCCTGCCCGCAACCAGCGAGACGAGGGCGCAAGTCCAATGCATGAGCAGCGGCTTCGAAGGGATCTCGACGCCGGCACGCAGCGGCAGGATGAAGCCGCCCCCGCGCAGCATGTCGGCCACGGTGACTGCCTCGCGCGCCTCGCCCGTGGTGTAAATCGGGTAGCCGCCGAGGTTGAGGAGAAAAAGCGCGCCCCCGAGGCAAAGGAGCAGCGGCAGCGCGACGGCAGGGTACGAAACCCTCTCCAGCGAAATCGGACGCACCACTCTCAGCACAACCGGCTCATCCTGGCCTGGCTCAACCTGTTGCAACGCTTAAGCGGGATTCGATTTTCGCCCCGTTTCACCTAACGCCGGTAGCCAAGAACAGACACCCGACGCTCCCCCGGCATCAGGCTCGAGCCAAAAAAAACGAAATGATGAACAGAGCTGCGACCACTCGATACACCGCAAAAGCGGCATAGCTCCGGACCCGGACAAATCGGATCAGCATCCAGATTGCAGCCAAGCCGAAAATTGCAGCCGCACCAAATCCCACAAACAGGCCCGGCGACATCCCAATCTGCACGATCTTGCGCCCTTCGACTATTCCGGCACCCGCTATGATCGGCGTCGCCATCAGAAAGGAGAAATTGGCCGCTGACTCGCGCTCGACGCCCAGTATCCGCGCCACGGTAATGGTCGAGCCCGAGCGCGACACGCCCGGTATTATGGCGAGAGCTTGGCTGAACCCAATAAGCAGCGCGTCGGTAAAAGTCAGGCCCTCCATGGTCGTACTCTGGCCGCCGACGCGATCGAACACCCACAGGACGACGCCCAGGGTTCCCATCGCAAGCGCGATCAGCAAGGGCGATCGGAACAGGCTCTCCGCCTGCTTTTCGAACAGCACCCCGATCACGGCGCCGGGTACTGAGGCTACCACCAGCAGCCCTAACAGGCGTAATTCGCGAGGTCGCCCTCCCCCAAGCGAGGCGAGCATCGCAAGCCAGTCCTTCCAGTAGTAGAGAACCAGGGCCAGGAGCGTCCCGATATGCAACGCAACGTCGAAGGCAAGCCCCGGATCGCGCCATCGAAGCAGCCATGGAAGGACCACCAGATGGCCCGAACTTGAGACCGGCAGGAACTCGGTCAATCCCTGAACGGCTCCCAGCACGAACGCGTGAGCTTGTGAGAACATTTGACAATTGCCCTGGATAGATGCTAATGTGTGTTTATAACGTTCAGGTTTCGTTTATATGGCTAATTCGATGATACGACATCAAACGCGCTGTCACCGTTTCAGCCCCTCTACCTTGACGGAAAGCTACGCGGGGAATCAGAATAGCGGGAGGCTGGGAACGGTTGAGGTCAGCCGGCGGTAAGGAGCTGCAGCCGATGACTCGTACCATGACGAACAAGGTTGTGCCGTTACGAGACGGCCAGAAGCCCGCAAGGGATGCGGAGACGCCGTATGCCGCGGAACTTCGGCGAGAGACATTCGAAGGACCACAGCCGTTCCCGGTGGTATCCACGGTGCCGCGAATGCCGCTGATGATCCCTGACGAGATTCTCGAGTATTACGGTTGGGTCTTTTGCCAGGGAGGTTTTTCCAACCTCCACATGACCTTCGAGCAGTTCCTGACCGTCGTCGCCACCGTGAGTCCGTCGGGTCTCTGTCCGGAATGCGGAGACCTCGAGTTCGACGCGTTCGCACCATAGCCTGAGCACCCTCCCACCGCCCTGGGGGCCGCACGCTGGCACGTAGCTATCCAGCCAGCGCGCGGCGGCCCTCGGCGTCGGCCTGCGCCCGGAGCGAGCCATGCGGCTCCGGTGAGTTCTTCGGAGAGCTGTAAAGTTCACGAGCCGGGCTTCGGTTTTTTAAGCAAGCTATTCGACACCCAGATGGTCTGGAACGGGGTAACATCCGTGGGTGACGAGATTCCGTTGTCTTTGGCTATTTCGCGCCAATTTGACTCGTCACCGGTGACCCGCTTCGCAAGTCCACGTAAGTCCTCGTTGGGCAACAGGGCGAAGTTGACGCCACCCTCGCGGGGCCTTCCGGAAGGCGGCGGATAGCGAGCCGCGAGTTGGTCAATCGCGTTGAACAGCCCGAGACGGGTGGAAGCCTTATACTGGCCAAGCGCGTCCTGCGCTATATGCTGTCCTCGCAGATTCACGACAATCTTGCTCTTGTGGCTTCCCTCGGGAACCACTTGGATCTCGTAGCGGTAACGCGCTTGCTCGCCGAGGAGCGCAGCCAGAAAGCCAACCGGTGTGTTGGTAGGGGTCCATAGCGTCGCCAGCGAGTTGCCCGGCTTGACGTCAAACAGGACCCCTTTCCCGCGCAAAGCATCCTGGGTAAGCAAGAACGCGTTGTGGGCCGAGAAGTCGACTTCGTGTTGTTCGCCGAAAACGGTATCCGCGGAGCTCGAGGCCGCAGGGAGGCTTGCGGCGACCACCCCCAAAAGCACGAGCATGAGCAAGCGTAATCCGGGCGATTCGCGCCGCCATCTCACTCGGGTGGTTCTCCGCAACATGCTCCCTAGGAAAACACGCTCGGGCCTGGGCCGCAAGGAAGCAGAAGCTGGCCGTCGGCTTTGTTTCGTCCCAGGTATGCCCACTCTGCCGCGCAAGGTAGGATGTAGCGTTTGGCGACGGATGCCGGGCAAAATGTCCACTCTTGGGGAGCAGGATCTGAAGCGGCTTAATGTATAATCACGGCGCAAACCGCCCAGCCGTAGTGCTCAGTGCTCCCGGCGCAGCGTGCCATGCTGCGCTGCTGAATGCACCGACGCGTCGGGACCGCTAATGGAAAGGGTTTTATGACGGTCGAGAATACTTATGCCTCGAACCATGTAGTTGGCATCGTCGGAGGGGCCACCGCCGGATCGGAAATCGCTCGAATCCTCGTCGAGCGCGGCGCTTTGGTGATTGTTTTCGAACAGAATCCCCGCCCATACGGAAAGATCGAGGACGGCTTGCCGCGATGGCACGTCAAGCAGCGCAAGGACGAATACGAAAACATCAATGCGCGCCTTGACCGCTCCGGCATCGAGTATGTCCCCCTGACCCGGCTCGGCCGCGACCTGAGCTTCGACGAGTTGCGCCTCCGATGGGGCCTGAGCGCTCTGGTGCTCACGCACGGGGCGTGGCGCGACCGCCCGTTTCCAGTCGGAGGCGCCGACGAGTACACCGGGCGCGGCCTTCTCTACCAAAACCCGTTCATCTACTGGTTCAACCATTATCCCGAAGCGTCCTACAACGGCCCGCGCTACGAGATCGCGCCTGGCGCCATCGTGGTGGGCGGCGGACTTGCGTCGCTGGACGTCGTCAAAGTACTCCAGCTCGAAACCACTTTGGCAGAACTCCGTGCGCGCGGAATAGACGAAGATATGCTGCACCTTGAGCGTGCGGGAATCGAGCCCGTACTGGGCGGCCATGGCCTGACATGGGCCGACCTTGGGGTCAGGCCGTGCAAGCTCATTTACCGGCGCAGGGTGCTGGATATGCCGCTTTCTGACATACCGGCTGGGATTGACCCGAAGCGGGCGCAGGCACTGCGCCATGCCCGAGCCAAGATCCTTGAAAAAGCGCAGGCCAAGTACCGCTTCGAGTTCCAGGAGCTGAGTTTGCCAACCGGGCTCATCACCGCCGGCGGCCGCCTTTGCGGCTTACGTCTAAGCCGCACGGAGGTAGTCGGCAGCGAGGTCCGCGTGGTGGCCGGCAGCGAGCACGAGATGCGCGCCGGCCTGGTGGTGAGCTCGATCGGAAGTATCCCCGAGCCGCTTCCCGGCATTCCGCGCCGTGGCGAGGTCTATCAGTACGCCGACCAGAAAGTAGGCTTGCTGCTCGAAGGCTCGACCGCGGTTTTCGCCGCCGGCAACGTGCTCACGGGCAAGGGCAATATCAAAGACTCTCTCGACAGCGGAACCGAAATCGGACATCACGTGGCCGAGAGTTACCTCGGGCTTGCGGACCACAAAATACCCTTGTACGAAGCTGATCGGGCGCGGGCCGAGCATCAGGGCCATCAGATCGGAGCCGCAGTAGCCGAACGGCCGCCGCTCGCGGCGGAAACGGT
>JAJYVB010000180.1 GCA_021792265.1 Deltaproteobacteria bacterium
TGGCGTGTCGAGGTCAGCGACAATCCCCGGATCGTCGACGTCCACGTAGCGGACGCGGCTGGAATCGGCTTCCACAACCGCCTTAGCACCCCGCACGTCGTCCGCGCTCATGAGTTCGCCGAACAGCTCGCGGGCAAAGATAACGGGGTGGCCGCGTCGGCCACGGTAGCGCGCAATGACGATTGGCGTTGCGGTTTCGGCCCACACGCGTACGACAAGCCGGAAAGTTTCGGCCCGGACCATCGGATGGTCGCACAGGTGAACGAGCGCAGCCGAGCACTCCGGCTCAATTGCTGCGATTGCGCGCTGCAGCGAGGAAAGCTGCCCCCGCCGATAGTCGGGATTCTCGACCACCGTAATCCGCGCGTCGTCAGGCAAGGCCGCACGCACCTGGTCCCCGTAAGCACCGACTACCACCGACAACCTGGGCACGACCTTCAGAATCGTGTCGCTTATATGCGCGACAAAGGTGCGGCTGTCGATCGTGAGGAGCGGCTTGGGATACCCCATGCGGCGCGACTCCCCCGCCGCAAGCAGGATACCGTGGACTTGCGCGGCCATCGCAATCGCTGCTCAAAGCCTATGGCTGCAACCGGTACCGCCGGACCTCTTCTTGAGAGCTTGCCTTGCCGTTCCCGTCAGACACCAGCCGCCGTTAGGGCAAGGAGTCTCGCGCGCGCTGCCAACCCAACCCGGCGCGCCTCCCTGCCTGGCTGCAATTGGCGCGGTCACCGGGTGCTCAAAGCGGAAGCAACCGCCGGCTGCCCGTCGCCGTTGGGCGGTGAGAGCGTCCGCTCGCGGCTCAACCGGCCAAGCTTCACTCCCAGGGAGAACTCGTCCCGAACACCGGTTCTACGTTCGCGGACTATCTCGGCAATGATCGAGAGCGCGATCTCCTCGGGAGTCTCGGCGCCGATAGCAAGGCCCAGCGGAGCGTGAACCTGGTCCAGAAGCCCTCTCGCGAAGCCTTCGCGCTCCAGACGTTCGAGAGTGGTCCGCACCCGGCGTCGCGATCCAATCATCCCGATGAACGCGCCGTTGGCGCGCCCCAGAGCCGTGCGTACGACCTCTTCGTCATAAGCATGCCCGCGCGTAATCGAGACCAGGTAGCAGTAGCGATCGAACTTAAGCGCCGCGATCGCCTCGGCGAACGGGCGCACGATAATCTCATTGGCCGTCGCAAAACGCTCGCGGTTGGCAAAGGCCGCTCGGTCGTCGATAACGGTGACGTGAAACCCAAGGGCCGAGGCAAAACTGGCTAGCGGCTGCGCAATATGACCCGCACCTGCGATGATCAACCGCTGCGCGCCTGCAACCGGATCAAGAAAAAGCTGGGGCGATTGGCCGGGCTCAATCCGCACCAGCCCGCGAACGTCACCGCGATCTGCCTCGAAAAGCGCAGGTTTCGCCTCTTGCGTCCACGCCACAAGACGGGCAAGTGCCGATTGTCCGAGTGTAACGGGCAGCTCGTCCGCCGGCGCGCTGTCACCTTCGATTACAGCGCGGGCGCCGCACTGCACGCTCCTGTCGGCATCGGCTGCAACCACCGTCAGAAGCGCGGCCGGACGGTTCTGTTTAGAGGCGTCCGCAAGTTTGCGTGCCAGTTCCAGATCGCGTTGAGGGAGCCACAGATCGATAAAGACGTCCATGATTCCGCCGCACACGCCAATTTCCTGCTGCTCGAAGTCGCCGGTCAGGTCGACTTCGGCGAGCCGCGCCTCTTCGTGGGACTCCAGAGCCAGGCGAGCCTTGCGGAACACTTCGGCCTCTCCGCATCCCCCGCCGATCGTGCCGAACTGCCCGTCCTCGCTCACGATCATCTTGGCCCCAACCTCGCGGGGCGTCGAACCGCGCACGTTTACCACGGTCGCCAGCGCGAAGCGTTTGCCGCTTTCGAGCGTACGCAGCCCCTCAGGCCAGATCTCCTGTGGTCCTGTCATAACTACCGTCAGCCTACCAGATCGGGACCGGGCGTAGGAATTGTCGCGGCGTCAAGTACTTTCGGTGCGCGAGGCGCGGCGGCCAGGGCTATCGAGACCGTAACGGCTCAGCATTCGGTATAGCGTCGAACGGGAAATGCCGAGTAAGCTTGCCGCGCGACGCCGGTTGCCTTCGCTTTCCTGAAGCGAGCGCACCAGCGCTCGCTTGATCACCTCGTCGAGCGACACCACGCCACCCGGATCATCTGCCAAAGCGCCTGCGCCGCCGCCCGCCCAGTTCGGACTTGGCTGGCTCTCTGCGGAGCCCGTCACGGCAATGGTTAGCGGTGAAGCGCTGCGCTCGAAGACGTATTTCGGGAGTGTCTCGATGTCCAACCGGTCATCGTCGGTCAGGATGACGGCGCTCTCGACCACGTGGCAAAGCTCACGCACGTTGCCCGGCCAATCATGGCAATGCAGCGCGCCCAGGGCGCGGCGCGACAGGTAGCGCACGTTTTTAAGGAAGACGCGCTTGTAGCGCGCAACGAAGTAGGCGACCAGCGGCGCGATTACTTCGCGGCGATCGCGAAGCGGCGCGATCGTCAGTGAAATCGTGTTCAACCGGTAGTAGAGATCGTCGCGGAACTGACCGGCGCGCACCATCGACAGCAGGTCATGGTTGGTGGCCGCGACTAACCGAACATCGACCTGGTAACTGCGCGACGAACCAACCGGCTGAATCTCCAACGTCTCTACCGCGCGCAGAAGCTTGGGTTGGAGCCGAAGCGGCAGCTCCCCGATCTCGTCGAGAAAAAGAGTGCCGCCGTTGGCCGAGCGGAAATAGCCGAGCGAATCCTCGCGCGCGTCGGTAAAGGCTCCGCGAACGTGTCCGAAAAGTTGCGACTCCGCCAGCGACTCGACCAGATTGGAGCAGTTGAAGGTTACGAACGGCTGGCTCGCGCGTGTGCCCAGGTTATGAATGGCTCGCGCGACCAGTTCCTTACCGGTCCCCGACTCGCCCTGGATTAGAACGGCCGCGTTGTAATTGCTGAGTTGAGCGGCGGTCGCCAGAATCTGCTTCATCTGCGGCGAGCGAACAACGATTCCTTCGGTCACTTGCGATTCGGCAAGCAACGCTTCCAAATCGATCCAAACGTTGGCTGATGCCGGCTCGAAGCCGTGCGGGGCCCCGTGGTCCCGCCCCTGTCCGGCCGGCAGCTCCTTTAATTCGTAAAAAATCACTTCGAAACAAACCCTCGCTCTTCTGTCCCGCGTCGGGCACGCGAGAGCAAAAGAGACACAAAGCAAGGAGCGGACCGGAACACTTCCCGGAGCCATTTCGAGCCTTTTTGTGTGTTTTTACGCTACGTCGCATGGCGTTGTGCGATTTTCTTGCCGGAGTGCCATAGTTTCGTCGCCATAAAAAGGCGCAGAAACACCTGAAGCCAGACTGTACAATGAGGGGAGCTTAATCAGGCATTAAAACGCCTGAACCGCTCTAAAATAGCGGGCAACCCTTTTAAATCCCGGATTTCGAAGTCGTAGGTGAGCCCCGGCACGGGCGCGTGTTTGCGGCGATTGACCCATACCGCCAGCATCCCGCTGCGCATTGCGCCGGCCAAATCACGTACCGGATTGTCTCCGACCATCACTGCCGCCTCGGGCAAAACGCCTAATTGGTCGAGCGCTATCTGGAAAATGCGTTGGTCAGGTTTCCCGAGGCCAACCTCGCACGAAATCACCACCGCGCTGAAAAACGATGCCAGTCCCGAGCATTGCAGTTTCTCGCGCTGCATATCGGAGGCGCCATTGGTCACGAGCCCCAGCGCAAAGCTCTCCCGCAGCAGTTCCAAAGCCGGCCTCGAATCCGCAAAGGCGGCGTGCCGCTTACGGCGATCGGCAATAAAACTGTCCGCCATGATCCGCGCCGCGCCATGGTCCCCGATTCCCTGGCGCGAGAGCGCCTGCGACCACAGCTTTTGGCGATATCCGGACACCCATTCGCGCAGGACCTTGAGCGCCGGATCGTCGCCGGCAAAACCACCCCACAGTCCCTCGAACGGGCTGATTCCGAGTTCCCGGCAGTATCCCGCAGCCGGACCGCCGTACCACAGCTCGCCGGCAAGCGTGCGCACAGTGTCGCGCAAGAGTTCGCAGTCTACTTTGGTGGGGTCACGGATCGACTCGCATGCTGCCAGGACCGACGCCTCGTTGGAGTCCGTTTCTGGTGTAAGCGTATCGTCCAGGTCGAACAGCACCGCCCCGATTTGCCTCACGAAAGCCTCCTCGCGGTACGACGGTATCGCAGCACGCAGTGCGAAGAGCGGGCGTCTCTCGGCGCCGACCGTTAGGACTGCTGCAGGTCGGCCAGCACGCGCGCCGCGTGGTCGCGCGGATCAACGCGATCATAGGCGCGCGCGATAACGCCCCGCTCGTCGATCAGGAAGCTTACACGCTCGGGATGACGCGCGGAGGCGTCGCCGCAGGCGCCAAAAGCCACGGCAACGCGCCGGTCGCTGTCGCTCAAAAGTCTAAAGTTGAAGTTGAACTTTTTCGCAAACGCGCTCAACTCTTCCACGCTGTCAAAGCTCACGCCGAGAACCACGATCCGTTTGTCGTCGAAGTAGTTCATCTGGTCGCGGAACCCGCGGCCTTCGAGCGTTCAGCCGGGTGTGTCGGCTTTGGGAAAGAACCAAAGCAGGACTTTGCGGCCTTGAAGCGAGGACAGCGTGACGCTGCTGCCGTCGTGGGCAGCGAGCTTGAAATCCGGCGCCGGCTCTCCGACCTTAAGCATCACTTTAACTCTCCTGCTTTACTTGGTTCAGCATTGTTCGCCGCCGTACAGCCGACGCACCCGCGTGGCCGTCAGCTTGGCGAGCAGCCGAACCATACTTAACGGGATATGTTCGCGCCGCTCCGACGTCAAGAGCAGGCTGAGTGTTTGGGAACGGCGCTTCCTAGCCGTGCATCACGCGCAGGATTTGGATGAACGCGGGGCCGACGATGACCATGATCATCGCAGGCAGCACGAACAGCACCAGCGGAAACAGAATCTTGATCGTGGTACGCTGCGCCTCTTCCTCGGCGCGAATCCGGCGGTTGTTGCGCTGGGTATCGGAGATGGCGCGCAGGGCCGGCGCGATTTGAGCACCGAGCTGTTCGCTTTGGATGAGCGTTGCGGCCAGCGGCTTGACCTCTTCCACCGCGGTGCGCTCAGCCATCGCGCGGAGCGCCTGTCCCAGCGATTTTCCGGTCGTTACTTCCGCTGAGACTGCGGACAGTTCCATGCCAATCTCCTGGCCTTGGCGCAGAGTCTCGTTTGCCACAACCCGGATCGCCTCATAGAGGCCTAGTCCCGCTTCGACGCACACCACCAGAAGGTCGAGCGCGTCGGAGAGCTGTCGTCCGATGTCAACCTTGCGCGCTTCGGCACGGCGCTTCATGTAGTAAAGGGGCAGGAACGATCCAAACGCGCCGCCCATGGTCATGAAGGCGACAGTTTGGACTCCCTGGGCAGCCGAGAACAGGCCAACGATCAGACCAAGGCAGGCTCCGCCTGCCGCCGTCAGGAGTTGCACTGCCTGGAAGTTGCGGATTGCGGTCGTGCGCGTGAAACCCGCCTGTGCCAGCGTGCGGACCAGACGTTCTACCCGGGGAGAATCGAGCTTCGGCTCCGGAAGTCGGAGCGCGACTTTCTCCAGAAACGTGTGGCCATAAGCGCCCGATAAGAGTTCCTCAGGATCGGCGCGGCTGTCTTCTAGACGCAGGCGCAAGCCAAGCTCGGACATGCGCTCCTCGGCGAGTCGGCGCTGGCCGAAGAAAGCAACGTACGCGGCGCAAGCCGAGGCTCCCAGCAGGCAGAAGAAAGCGAAGGAAATTTCGAGCGGGTTCATCTCAGTACTTGAGCCTCAGCATCCGCCGGATGATAAAAAACGCTATCGCATCGAGCACTATCGCGGTCTTGACGATTTTTATCCCGAGCGGGTCATGGAACAGCGTGTGCGTGTAACTGGGCTGCAAAAAGCTGAAAGCCGCGATCATCACGACCGGCAGAATCCCCACTACCATGCCGCTCATCCGCGACTGTGCCGTCAGAGCCCGAATCTGCCCCTGAATCCGTTGCCGAGTCCTTACCAGGTCTGACAGCCGCGCAATGATCTGGGCGAGCGAGCTTCCGACCTCGGCCTGCACCTTGACGGCGATCACCAGCAGCCGCAGATCGTCCTCGGGCACCCGGCCCAACAACTCCTCCATCGCGCGCGCCAGGGGCATACCAATTCGAGTCTGCTCGACCACGGTGCGAAACTCCCCTCCCAGCGGGTCGGTAAATTCGTCCGTGACGACCTGCATGCTGCGCAACAGCGAATGCCCGGCTTCAAGGGCGGAACGCAGCAAGTCCAAGGCATAAGGAAGCTGCAGCGAAAAGGCCTTTAGCCGCCTGCGGCGAACCATTAGGACGTACAGGACCGGTATCAACGCAAGTGCGGTCCCCGTCGCAACACTTAGGCTGAAGTCGTTCCACAACAAATTGCCGGCAGCAGTACCGCCGCCGAACAGCAGCACCATCATCAGCAGAATGTCCGAAACCCGCGCGTAAAGGCCCGCCTGGGAGAGGTTGCGCTCCAGCAGTTTCAACGGCCGCAGCGCGTATAGCGTCATGAAAAGCTCGCTGCTCTTCAGCCGCGATCGCCCTGCGCGCATGATCTCCCGAGCGGGCTCCGGTTCGCTTGGGTAAGCCATTCGGCGCTCAAGCACGTGCTCGCGCTCGGTCTGCTCGCTGCGGCCCATCACAAACACCAGCGAGAGGCCAAAAATCAGCGCAAAGACGCCGCCAGCGAGTATCAGTGCAAACATGACTATTCCACTGCGTGCGCGCCCGCTTGTCCGTCCAAACGCAGACCGGCGACTGCCCAGCGCTCGGCGTACGCCGAGCGGATCTCTTTGGGACGGAATCCGCTCAGCACCCGTCCAACGTTACTCGT
>JAJYVB010000181.1 GCA_021792265.1 Deltaproteobacteria bacterium
ATCTCAGGCACCAGCACCAACACTTGCCCCCCGCACTCCAGCGCCATCCGGGCAAGACGCAGATAGACTTCGGTCTTGCCGCTCGCAGTCACGCCCCAGAGAAGAAAAGCCTCGAAGCGCGGCGCCGTAACCGCAGGTGCGACGGCATCGACCGCCCGCTGCTGTTCCGCGTTCAAGGAGAAAGCCGGATCGCCGCCGTTCACGGCCGGCGCCGCCACGCTAAAGCAGGTCGGCACGGCGCCCGGCGCCGAATCCGCCGTCGCGCCGCTCGACGATAGTCCCGAAACCAGTTCAATCACGCCGCGGTCCGAAAGCGCTCGCCAAATTGGCCTCGCGCCGCTGACGCGACTCTCCAGCTCAGCCGTTGAGAGCCCTTTTGAACCCGCCTGCTCCAGTATCCGCACGATTTCCAACTGCCGTGCGCCACGCAGCCGAATTGGTGGTGAGCCCGTCCGCAGCCGCACCACGAGCGGGGCGGCTTCGCGATGGCGGCCCGAAGTTGCCTCGTGCCGCCCGAGGATCCCCTGGGCTTCCAGCCGTTCCAGTGACGCGCGCAGCTCAGTGCGATTGCCGAGCTTGTCCAGCGCCGAGGTGCGTTTCCATCCGGCCGCAAGGGACTCAATCAATTTTAGATCAAGCGGCGTCAGAGCCACCCGTTCTATCGCCGTAGGACGCCGAAGCAAACGAAGACCGGCGCGCGACTCGACGCGTGCAATCGCCGGTACAACGCTGTGGCAAGCTGCGGCAAGCGGCGCCATGTAGTAGGACGCCATGAACTGCAGCAACTCGAGATGAGGCCGGTCGTAAAGCGGTTGGTCGTCGAGCAGCGCAGCTATCGGCCGCAGCTTGCCGATAGCGGGGTCGAGCGCCACGCCGGTCTCCAGGACCAGACCCGTGACCTTACGCGAGCGCAGGGGGACAACCACTCGATGGCCGGGCAGGAGACGGCCCTCGAAGTCGCCCGGCACGGCGTAAGTGAGCGCGCCGCCTGCCACGGGCCGCAGCACTACCACTTTCGCGTGCATGGCGAACCTGTGCCAACCAGGCGGATGTTACCGGCTTGCGATGCCAAACCTCAATCGTGGCTGAACGAAAACACAGCGGTACTGTTCACAGCATTTAGGCAAAGTCTCGCAAGGCACAGGGGCGGGATAAAAGCATACGAGGTTCGCTTCGAAGCCGCTCCCTCACCGGATCGGTTGCGCACAAACCAGCGCTTCCCCGGCTGTCCACAGAACGGAGCCGGCGAAAGGCACAGACCCAGAAAGGCGACCGAACTTCTAGGAAATTTTCTGGACGGGTTTGGCGTCAGCGGTCGGCGTTTCGGCGCTGTTTACCGGCTTGGACCCCGGCTCGGGCTCGTTCATCGCCCGCTTGAAATCGCGAATCGCCTTACCCATCGCCCCGCCCAGGTCCCCTATTTTGCTGGGCCCGAAAATGACGACCACAATGAGCAGCAGCACCAGCAGGTGCCAAGGAGCTAAAAGATCACCCATATTTCTTCCGGGCCGGCGCATGCCAGCCTTGACTGGACTCTACTACCTCTGCTGGGCCATTGCCACCACTTTGCCAAAAAAACCCCTGCCCGCGGCCGGCGGGCAGGCCCCGTCATCCCGACGACGGCGTGGTTGCCCGTGCCGGGCCAGGCGCGGCTCCGGGCGGGAGCTGGCGCTCCGGAACGTCGATACGGTAGCGCTGCAGCTTGCGGTAAAGCGTTGACAGGTGAATTCCCAGGATCTGTGCGGCGCGCACCTTGTCGCCCTCGGCCTCTTTCATCACCTGCTCGATGTGATGACGCTCGATCTCCTCGAGCGTCAGGCTCGCGCCCTCGACTCCGCTGCTGCGGGTGGGCGGCGCAGTCTGCAGCTTGTCGGGCAAGTCGTGGGCATGAATCACGTCAGTCTCGGCCAAAATGGTGGCGCGCTCGACCGCGTTTTCCAGCTCGCGCACGTTGCCCGGCCATCCGTAGTTCAGCAGCATACGCATTGCGCCCTTCGAGAACCGGATCCCGGAGCGCCCAAGCGATTTTTCCGCCTTGGCCAGGAAATGATAGGCGAGCAGAGCGATATCCTCGCGGCGCTCGCGAAGCGGCGGCAGCTTCAGGTTGATCACGTTGATCCGATAGAGCAGCTCCTCGCGAAAGCGCCCGGAAGCCGCCTCGCGTTCGAGATCGCGGTTGGTGGCGCAGATGACCCGGACGTTAAAGCGCACCGGGTTGTTGGCACCCAGCGGATAGACCTCGCGCTCCTGGAGAGCGCGCAAAAGTTTGACCTGAAGCGACAGCGGCAGCTCGCCGATCTCGTCGAAAAAGACCGTACCCCCGTCGGCCGCCTTCAAAAGCCCGTCCTTGTCCTGGGCCGCTCCGGTAAAGGCGCCGCGTTTGTAACCGAACAGCTCACTCTCGAGCAGGTTTTCGGGAAGCGCTCCGCAGTTGATAGGCAGGAAGCGGCGATTGGCGCGCTCGGAACTGAAGTGGATGGCGCGGGCTACCAGCTCCTTGCCGGTTCCCGATTCGCCGGTGATGAGCACGCTGGAGTCGGTGCGTGCCACCTTCTCCATCACGCGGAAGACCTGCTCGATGGCGTCGCTTTTGCCGACGATATTGTCAAAGCGATATTTTTCGCGCAGCTCACGGCGCAGGAAGCGGTTCTCGCGGAACAACCGCTTTTGCTCCAAGGCATTGCGCACAACGGCCTTCAGGTGGTCGTTGGCGAAGGGCTTGGTGATGTAATCGTAGGCGCCCTTGCGAAGCGCTTCGACCGCCGATTCGACACTGGCGTAAGCGGTCACAATGATCCCCATCAGCTCGGGATCGACATCGCGAATCTTGCCGAGGAGGTCCAGGCCGCTCATCGGTCCGCCCAGGTTAAGGTCGAGGACCGCCACATCCACGTTCTCGCTCTCGAACTGGCGCAGCGCCACTTCGGCATCGTGCGCCTCCACTACCTCGTGGCCTTCGCTGCGCAGCAATTGCGCTATGATTGAGCGCATCAACGGCTCGTCCTCGACGAGCAGTATCCGTCCGCTCCAGCGCTGAGACGCGCCCGGATGCGCCGTGGCGTTCGCGGTCGTGCCAGCTTCGCTCATTGCAGTTGCGAAGCTTGCCCCCTGCCTTCAACTTCATGGGCGGGAAGGCCGATAGTAACCACCGTCCCCTTGCCAACCTCGCTGTCGACCCGGATGGTGCCGTGGTTGGCCAGGACGATGCGTTGGCAGAGCGACAGGCCGAGGCCGGTCCCGGAGCCCGAAGGTTTGGTGGTGAAAAAGGGATCGAAGATGCGCTCCAGATGCTCGCGCAGGATGCCGATGCCGTTGTCCTCGACCCGCAGCATCACGCGCGAGCCGTGCTCACCGGCAACGTTGCAGGTTGTGACTCGTATAGAGCCGCCCTCGCGCTGGGTCGCGTCAGCAGCGTTGAAGAGCAGGTTTATCAGTACCTGCTGAATTTCATTGGGGTCGGCAAAACAGGGCGCTAACTCGGGATCCAGCGCCGGCTCGAGGGCGATGCCGTTGAAGCGCTTGTTATAAGCAATCAGCCGCAGCGTCTCGCTGACGACCGCGTTCAAGTCGAGCGCACGGCGCTCGGGAGCGGCCGGGCGGGCAAAGTTCGTAAGGTCCTTGAGCGTGCTGGAGATACGCGTGATCTGCGCCAAAATGGTATGGAGCATGTTGCGCCGCATCGGGTCGCCTTCACCCTCGACCAGCGACTGCGCCAGCGAAAAAATCGAGGCGAGCGGATTGTTGACTTCGTGCGCAACACCCGCCGCAAACGTTCCGGCCGCCGCCAGGCGTTCGGCCTTGATCAGCTCTTCGAGCATTCCACGGCGCTGCGTCACGTCGTGCAGGATAACGTGAATGAAACGCCGGCCGCCCAGCGGTATCAACGCCGAGTTGACGTCGAAATACGCGCCCGCAAGCGGCAGATCGAGCACCTGGCCGCAACCGCGGTCGAGAACCTTGCGCAGATGACTCGCGGCCTCGGCGCCCCGTTCGGGTGCCACCAGATCGGGGAAGTAGGCCCCTACCAACGCTGTCGGCGCCGCGCCGGGAATCAGCCGATGGAGCCGCTCGGCAGCCGCGTTCGCTCCGATGACGCGCAGAGTCTCGGGGTCGATCTCGTACATCGGGTCCGGAGCATGGTCGACCGAGCTTCGATACTTCTCTTCGGAGAGCCGCAGCGCCTGCTCGCGTGACTCGATGTAGAATTGCGAGACCATCAGCCGGCGCTCGTCAATTGCGGCCACTGTCGTCTCCCTCAGTATCTCATGGTGCTGCCCGTGAAAGCGGGTGGAAAGGTGGTTCAGAATCACCTGCTTAAGAGCAATGTGTATGGTGTTGAACTGCGACGGTTTGGCGCGCGACAGAAGCCCGTGCTCACAATGGCGGCGCAGGTAGACGTAGGCCGCGATGTCGTCAGGGTCGCGCACGTGCCCAACGAACCGGATGAGCGCGTTCGCCAGATCCGATTCC
Organism: Deltaproteobacteria bacterium; assembly: GCA_021792265.1. GTDB lineage: Bacteria > Desulfobacterota > Binatia > Binatales > Binataceae > JAJYVB01. The sequence goes on from JAJYVB010000181.1 coordinate 4,471, forward strand.
AGATTCTGCAGGGCCCCCAGGCGGTCGTTGTCTGCAAACAAGGCCCTGATGGCTTCCGCCCACCGGGTAACCACTGAGTCGAAATGCTGCTCGATGAAGTCCGCCAGTTGCCTGCGCGCATCGAGACTCGCGGCTGTCCGGCTATAGGCCGTGCCAAACAGCACCGCCAACATCCCCTCAATTTTCTCGAGCTGCTTGCGAAGCCCTGCGAGTTCTTCAGGCGATGCCTCGACGGCAGAATCAGTTGGACGAAAGACCGGGCCCTTACCCTTACGTCGGCAGCATCCCTGGCTGTCCTTCTGCCGCATGACTGAACTGGGCGGCGATACCGGCGCACTGGTCCGCCACCTCGTCACTCCCTCCGCGAGCCCGCGGGCCGCGCTCGCAATTCGAAATATTCCGCCTGACCGATGGGGTATATAACACTTCGGAAACAATTGGGCTATCTGGAGGAAGAAAATCCTTCGCAAATCGCGAAGGGCGCCAGAAACCAAACTGAAGCCGCGCAAGCGTCTGAGCGAGCGTGGCACCTTGCACACTTGCCCTACACCGCAAAACGTACAGGCATTTGCCCCGGTTGGTCGGTCGGCGCGGTCTGCCAGCAAAAAAGCCGCCTGAAGTGGAATCATTCCGGATGGCACAGCTTTGGCACTATAGAGTTCATGTGGAGAGCAGCTCATATGCCGCAGCCGTGGCGCCGAAAGCCTACGGCAAGTTTTTTCACGACCACGAGGGCAAATTCTTTTTTAAAGCCGTCGCTCTCCAGGACTGGCCAGACCAACTCAATCTAATCCAGCGACTCGAAGCCCAAGCTGCCCTTGAACAACTGAATGAGGATCACGCGACCGGAGTCGTCGTCGAAGCGGCGCAAGCCGGCGAGATCCTTGCCCTTGCCGCGAGGGTTGGGCTGCGAGTGCTGGTCCGGCTTCGCCTTGACGAGCAAGGCTTGGAAGTCATGGGACGAAGTATCGAGGGTTGGCGTTCGGAACTTGAAACGATTGTCGCTTTGCGAGGCCATCCCGCCCTGCTTGGTTACCTGCTCGACCTTCAAATTCCTCCGGAGGCCACCTGCACGCGAGCACGGCTGCGCGAGACATTGGCCAAGATTCGCACTTTCGACGAACACGCGATGTTTGGGCTGCGCCATGGTGCCGAGACCCGAATCCCGATCTTGCCCGAAGAGGACTTTGTTTACGGCGAATACGAACCCGGCTGCGAGCAGGACCTCGAGGCTTACGTCGTCGAGCTTCACAGTTGGGCCGAAGCCCGACCCGTCATCGTAGCGATAACCGGCAGGCCAACTGAGAGCGAGGCAGCTCCCACCCACGGATACGACGCGTCCGTTGCGGACGCTTTGGCAGCAGGTGCGGCTGGCGTCGTCGTCCCGTGCCCGGACAGTTTCACCGTGTTGCGCAAGTCATGGTTACTTGAAGCTCCAAGCGTTAGCCCCTACTTGTCACTGAATGGCAATTGCCCGCCTGTTGCGGCGGCTGCCCCGATGGTTTCGGTGGTCATTTGTGCTTATAACGCCGAACGCACGATGCGCGCCTGCCTTGAGTCGCTACGCCACCTGACCTACCCAAACTATGAGGTAATCGTCGTGGACGACGGCTCGCGCGATGAGACCGCCGCTATTGGCGCCGAGTTTGCGGAGTTTCGACTGATCTCGCAGCCCAACCAGGGACTAAGTGCGGCGCGCAACGTGGGTCTGCGGGCCGCGTCGGGCGAGATTGTCGCCTACACCGATTCCGACTGTGTAGTCGACCCCGACTGGCTCACCCTTATCGTGGCCGCGATGGAGCGGCGCGCCTTTGACGGGTGCGGCGGACCCAATTACGCGCCACATGAAGAAGGAAGAATCGAGTCCTGCGTCGCGGCTGCGCCGGGCACCCCCTCGCCCGTGCTGCTCAGCCCCGGCCGTGCCGAGCATCTGGCCGGCTGCAATATGGTTTTCCGCAAGGCGGCGCTCACCGCAGTCGGCGGTTTCGACTCACAGTTTCGCACGGCCGGTGACGACGTGGATATTTGCTGGCGCTTGCTCCACGCAGGTTTGAGCCTGGGCTACTGTCCGGCAGCCTTCGTATGGCACTTCCGCCGCAACACGGCGAGGGGCTATTACGACCAGCAGCGCGGCTACGGCCGCGCTGAGGCGATGCTCTACGCCAAGTATCCCGAGCGCTTCAATCGCCTGGGCCAAATCCGCTGGAGCGGCGTGATACCTGGGCTTGCGCGCACGATCCCAGCAGCGTCCTGGCGAGGTCTTTTCCAGCGGCACAGCACGGGGCCCGACTACTCGCCATTGGAACCAACCCCGGGTCTCATAGCGTTTTTGCCGCAGACGGTGGAATGGCACCTGGTCGCCGGTCTGGCCCTGCTGTTATCGCTGGCTTTTGGACTGCGCCCATGGCTGTCCTTGG
>JAJYVB010000182.1 GCA_021792265.1 Deltaproteobacteria bacterium
CGACCTGCTCAAGAAGTACGAATTTCCGGGCGACGACATTCCGGTCATCCGGGGCAGCGCCTTGAAGGCGCTCGAGTGCGGATGCGGCAAGGATACCTGCCCCAACTGCAAGCCGATCCTCCAGCTCGTCGAGGCAGTGGACAGCTACGTGCCCGAGCCCAAGCGCGAGGTTGACAAGCCCTTCCTGATGCCTATCGAAGACGTCTTCTCGATCTCGGGTCGCGGCACGGTGGTCACCGGCCGCGTCGAGCGAGGCAAGGTCAAGGTCGGCGAGGAGGTTGAAATCGTCGGCTTCCGTGAGACCCAGAAGACGGTGGTGACGGGCGTTGAAATGTTCCGCAAGATTCTCGACGAGGGACAGGCGGGCGACAACATCGGCGTGCTGCTGCGCGGCCTCAAACGCGAGGAAGTCGAGCGCGGCCAGGTGCTCGCCCAACCGGCATCCATCACGCCCCATACCCAGTTTGAGGCGCAGACCTACGTGCTGACCAAGGAGGAGGGCGGACGTCATACGCCGTTTTTCAACGGCTACCGCCCGCAATTCTACTTCCGTACGACCGACGTTACCGGCGTCGTGAAGCTGCCCGAGGGGACCGAGATGGTTATGCCGGGCGATAGTGTGAATATCGTCGGCGAGGTTATTACGCCGGTGGCGATGGAGCAGGGCCTGCGCTTTGCAATCCGCGAGGGCGGACGGACGGTTGGAGCCGGCGTAGTTTCCAAGGTTCTCAAGTAGGCGCGAAGGAATACAAGATACTCGGCCGCACGCCGCTCGAAACATGAACGAGAAGATCCGCATCCGCTTACGCGCGTACGACCATCGGCTGCTCGACCAGTCGGTACGCGAGATCGTCGAAACCATCCGCCGCACCGGCGGACGGGTGGCTGGGCCGATCCCGCTTCCGACGCGGATTGAACGCTTCACCGTCAACCGGTCGGCGCATGTCGACAAGAAGTCGCGCGAACACTTCGAGATCCGGACGCACAAGCGGCTGCTCGACGTGATTGAGCCCACGCAGCAGACCATTGACGCGCTCGGCAAGCTCGACCTCGCCGCCGGGGTCGACGTGGAGATCAAGCTCGGATAAGGGCCCATGCTGAGCGGTTTGGTGGGAAGAAAGATTGGGATGGCGCGCATCGTCGATGCCGGTGGCCGGCCGTGGGCAGCAACCGTCATCGCGCTCGGCCCGTGCGTCGTAACCCAGCTAAAGACTGCGGCGAACGACGGTTACGACGCGGTTCAGGTTGGTTTCGAGCGCGCCAAGCCGTCGCGTGTGACGCGCGCCCAACGCGGCCACGTGGCCAAGGCCGAGGTGGCGGCGCCGGTAGTGCTGCAGGAATTCCGCCGCCGGGCGGAGGGCGAATTGAAGCTCGGGCAGGCGCTTTCGGCCGCCGACGTTTTTCAGCCGGGCGATACGGTGGACGTTTCGGGCATTTCCAAGGGCCACGGCTACGCCGGAGTCATCAAGCGCCATCATTTCGCGGGCTTTCCCGGTTCGCGCGGGACCCACGAATATTTTCGTCACGGGGGATCGATCGGTAACCGCTCTTTTCCCGGCCGGGTTCGCAAGGGGCTCAGGATGGCGGGCCAGATGGGGAACAAGAAGGCAACGGCGCTCAATCTCACGGTGATGGAAGTGATGGCCGAGGAAAACGCCATCGTGGTGTCGGGAGCGGTTCCCGGTGCCGCCGGCGGTATTGTTACGGTCAGGCACGCGGCGCGGCCGCGTTAGTGGACGGCGCAGGCGACGAAATGGGCGAGGAAGCAGCGGAAAAAATCGAGCCGATCAAGGTTCCGCTCTATTCCTCCGGGCGCCAGCAGGTGGGCGAGACGGAGCTTGCCGGGGCGGTGTTTGGCCGTGAGGGTAATTCCGGCCTGCTGCACGAGGCGGTCCGGATGCAGCTTGCCAACCGGCGTGCCGGGACGGCGGCGACCAAGACCCGCGGACTCATCTCGGGCGGCGGCCGTAAGCCGTGGCGGCAGAAGGGAACCGGTCGGGCGCGCGCCGGATCGACGCGCTCGCCGCTATGGCGCCATGGTGGAACGATCTTCGGACCTATGCCGCGTGATTATTCCTACCGGATGCCCAAGAAGGCCTGGCGCCAGGCTTTGTGTCTGGCCCTGTCTGATCGGGCCCGAAACGGCAAGCTTGTGGTCGTGAATTCGCTCGGACTGCCCGAAGCTAAAACCAAGCTTGCCAAAGAGTTTTTGCAGGGGCTGGGCGTGGCGCACGCGTTGGTCGTGGTAGGCGAGTCCGAGGAGGGTTTCATCCGAGCGGCGCGCAACCTTGCTGCCCACAAGGTGTTGCGGCTGGCGGGCCTCAACGTTTACGACCTGTTGAACTACGACGAACTGGTGATGACCGAGCAGAGCGCGCAGTCGCTGGCGCGCAGGCTCGAGGCTTAGGGCGATGAAGGCAGACGCGGTTATCATTGCACCGGTGGTAACGGAAAAAGGAACGCTGGTTGGTGAGAAGTCCAACCAGGTGGTCTTTCGCGTGAGGCCGCAGGCACGCAAGGAGGCGATCCGCGGCGCTGTCGAGGAACTGTTCAAGGTGACCGTAGTCAAGGTGCACACCTGCAATTTCCTTGGCAAGAAGCGGAGCCGGGGCCGGATAATCGGGCATAAACCGGACTGGAAGAAAGCCTACGTAACGCTCAAAGCTGGCGACAAGATCGAGTTCTTCGAGGGAGTGTAGGGCAGAGTCTCGCGATGGCGATTATCCAGCTTAATCCACGCTCGCCGGGCCAGCGTTTCATGCAGGTAGCGGACTTTTCGCAGCTTGCGGACAAGGAGCCGGAAAAGGCGCTTCTAGCTCCTCTTCGACGTTCGGGTGGGCGCAATAATTTGGGCCGTATGACCTCGCGCCATCGCGGCGGCGGTCATAAGCGCAGGCTTCGCCTCATCGACCTGGTCCGCAACCACGACGGTGTGCCGGCGAGTGTCGCGGCTCTCGAGTACGACCCCAATCGGTCGGCCAACCTTGCCCTGCTTCATTACGCCGACGGGCGCAAGAGCTATATCCTCGCCCCCGAAGGGCTGAAGATCGGCGACCGGGTGGAATCAGGCGAGCAGGCGGACATCAAGCCCGGCAACGCGCTGCCCCTTGGAAGCATTCCGGTCGGCACCTTCGTCCACGCCGTCGAGCTCAAGCCCGGCGCGGGAGCGCAGTTTGCGCGGGGCGCGGGCGCCCAGGCGCAACTGATGGCCAAGGAGGGCAGGTATGCCCTCCTCAAGCTGCCTTCTGGCGAGCAGCGGATGGTGCCTGTGGCGTGCCGAGCGACGGTCGGGCAGGTGGGTAACAGCGAGCACGAAAACATTTCCATAGGAAAGGCTGGCCGAACCCGCCATCTTGGCAAGCGCCCGCATGTGCGGGGAGTCGCTATGAACCCGGTTGACCATCCCCACGGCGGTGGCGAAGGGCGCTCGAAAGGTAACCATCCGCAGTCGCCTTGGGGAGTCCCGACGAAGGGTCACAAGACACGGGGCAGGAAGCCCTCGGATCGTTATATCGTCAGCCGCAGGCCGCGCGGCAAAAGGTAGCAAGCGGAGCCGCAGATGGCGAGATCGCTCAAGAAGGGGCCGTTCGTCGACGGCCATTTGGCCAAGAAGGTCGCCGCAGCACAGGCGGCGGGCGAGAAGCGGATTATCCGGACCTGGTCGCGGCGCTCGATGATTGTGCCCGACATGGTCGGGCTTACCTTTGCGGTGCATAACGGGCGCAAGTTCATTCCCGTGTACTGCACGGAGCATATGGTGGGTCACAAGCTGGGCGAATTTTCACCGACGCGCACCTTTTCGGGCCATGCCGGAGAGCGCAAGGGTGAGGTGAAGCGAGCTGCGGTCGCGGAGGCTCCCGCGGCGCCAGCGGCGGCAAAGCCGGCAGCTAGCTAAGCTCTGAGTGGTGTTTGGATGGAAGCCGTAGCACGGACACGCTTTGTCAGGATTTCGGCGCGCAAGCTGCGTCTGGTCTGTAATTTAATTCAGGGCCAGAAGGTGGATCATGCGCTGTCCATCCTGCAGTTCACGCCCAAGAAGGGCGCACGGATAGTCTCGAAGGCTCTCGTAGCGGCGGTGGCTAACGCGCGCGACCAACAGAGCGTGGACGAGGACCGGCTGTTCGTCAAACGGGCCATGGCCGATACGGGACCGACTTGGAAACGTTCGCTTCAGCGGGCCCATATGCATGCCACGCCGATTCTCAAGCGGACGAGCCATCTGACGGTGGTCGTCGACGAGCGTGACTCCTGAGGATTGATGATGGGACAGAAGACGCATCCGCGTGGCTTCAGACTGGGCGTTATCGAGAGCTGGGACTCGAAGTGGTACGAACGCCACCACTACGCCGATCTGCTCCATGAAGACCTGAGGATGCGCGATTTCATCAAGAAACGCCTGTACCACGCCGGTATTTCGCGGATCGAGATCGAGCGCATGGTCAACAAGGCGAAGATCAACATCCACACGGCAAGGCCTGGAATCGTGATCGGCAAAAAGGGCGTCGAGATTGAAAAGCTCAAGGCCGATATCCAGAAGTTGATGAAGGGCAAGGAGGCTTTCATCAATATCCACGAGGTACGCCGCCCCGACCTCGACCCGCAGCTCGTTGCCGAGAATATCGCGCTGCAGCTTGAACGGCGCGTAGCTTTCCGGCGCGCGCTGAAAGAGGCGGTGACGCGGGCTATGCGGATGGGGGCGCAGGGCGTCAAAGTGCAAGCGGCCGGCCGGCTGGGCGGGCACGAGATTGCTCGTACCGAGTGGTACCGCGAGGGGCGGGTGCCGCTGCAGACGCTGCGCGGTGACGTAGGGTACGGCTTCGCCGAGGCTCGGACGACTCACGGCGCGATTGGGGTCAAGGTCTGGATCTTCCGCGGTGAGGTTCTGACCCGCCAGGATGGTGCAGCCAAGCGGGCCGCTGCGGCGCACTGAAGAACGTAGGGTTAAACGATGCTGGCACCGAAGCGGGTAAAGTACCGCAAGATGCAAAAGGGGCGAGTGCGGGGAGTCGAGTCGCGAGGGTTCGAGATGGCCTTCGGCGACTTTGGACTGAAAAGCCTGGATATCGGGCGGGTGGACGCGCGCGCGCTGGAGGCGGCACGAATCGCGCTCACTCGTCATATCAAGCGCGGCGGCCGCGTGTGGATCCGGGTCTTTCCCGACAAGCCGGTGACCAAGAAACCGGCCGAGACGCGGATGGGCAAAGGTAAGGGGTCGCCCGAGGGATGGGTCGCGGCGGTGCGGCCCGGCCGGATCCTCTTCGAGATGGAGGGTGTTGACCGGGCTACGGCGCGGGAAGCGATGCGGCTGGCAGCGCATAAGCTTCCCGTCAAGACGATTTTTGTTGAGCGTGAGGGAGCGGGCCTTGGAGCTTGACGAGCTGCGACAGATGAGCGTTGCCGACCTCGCCGTCAAAGAGCGCGAGACTCGGGAAGAGGTGTTCCGGCTGCGGCTTAAACTCAGGACCAACCAGCTCGATAAGCGTTCCAGCTACCGGCATGCACGCCGGGATCTGGCATGGATTCTGACTGTGATTCGTGAGAAGAGCGCCAGCGCATCAGCGCCAGGCGCGGGTAGCGGGGATGCGCCAGACAGTCAAAAAGCGTGAAGGGGTGGTCGTCTCCGCCCGAATGAACAAAACCGTGGTGGTGCAGGTCGAGCGCCTCGTCAAGCATCGGCTTTACGGTAAGCGGCTCAAGCAGCGCAAGCGCTACATGGCGCACGACGAGCGAGCCGAATGCCGCGAGGGCGACCGGGTGCTGATAATTGAAAGCCGTCCGCTTTCGCGCAACAAGCGATGGCGGGTTAGCCGAGTGTTGCTGCGGGCGGCCGGGTGAGGGAGCGAGCGTCGTGATCCAGATGCGTACCATCCTTGAGGTCGCCGACAACTCAGGCGCGCGCAAGGTGATGTGCGTCAAGGTGCTCGGCGGCTCGCGCCGGCGCTACGCGACCGTGGGCGACGTTATCGTCGTCTCGGTCAGGGAGGCAGCGCCTAACTCGAAGGTAAAGAAGGGCGACTTGAGCAAGGCTGTTGTGGTGCGCACCGCCAAGGAAATCGGCCGCAACGACGGCAGCTACATCCGGTTCGACAACAACTCGGCGGTCCTGCTCGACAACCAGCACGAGCCCATCGGTACTCGTATCTTCGGGCCGGTTGCACGCGAGCTGCGCGCCAAGCGGTTCCTGAAAATAATCTCGCTGGCGCCGGAGGTGCTGTGATGGGTGCCGTCGCGAGCGGCGGGCGCTGCCGGATAAAGCGCAACGACATGGTGATGGTGATAGCCGGCCGCGATTGCGGCAAGACCGGCAAGGTGCTGCGGGTGGTGCCGGGACGGTCGAAGGTCGTGGTCGAGCGGCTCAACGTAGTCAAGCGCCATTCCCGTCCGCGTGGTGCGGCAAGTCCCGGCGGGATTGTCGAGAAGGAAGCGGCGATCGACGTTTCCAACGTGATGGTTATGTGCGACCGCTGCAACGCTCCGGTGCGGGTGGGGATGAAACCCGGTGCTGAGGGCAAGCACGTGCGCGTATGCCGCCGATGCGGCGAGGCTCTGGGTAACGAATAATGGCGGAACGCGGCGAGGAGAAGAAAAAAGGAGCGGCGGGCGAGCGCAAGGGCGGGCAAAAACCCGCGCCTAAAGGCTCCCAGGAGGCTGTGCACCGGGCTGACGCGGCGGCTCCGGAGCCGGCCAAGGCAGACGAGCCCAAGGTGCCTGCCAGGCTTCGCGAGCGGTTGGAAAAGGAAATCGCTCCGGTGCTGATGCGCGAACTCAAGATTGAAAACCGCTTCCGAGTGCCGCGCCTCTTGAAAATTGTCGTGAACATGGGGCTCAAGGACGCGCGCGAGAATGTCAA
>JAJYVB010000183.1 GCA_021792265.1 Deltaproteobacteria bacterium
GCAAAACTCGACGCCGCGCTGCGCGCGCATGACGCGACGATTAATCGTGGGCTTGATAATCGAAAACAGGCCGCCTAAATGACTATCGAGCCGCCACTCAAATTCAACAGCAAAACGGGCATCGCCAGATCTCGAAGTGGCCGGCGGTTAAAGACTTGGTTCGGCCATGAGCACGGTTGCCCCACGCTCTTGAAGCTCGACGCTACGCTCTGCAAAAGTCATCGGAAACAAAGAGTTGACAATCACAGACAGATCGTCTAGACGGCTATTGCGCCGCTACTCGCTTTCTACGGCGATCCGGAACGTGGCGCTAGTGTCGCGTTCCTGAATTGACTTTAAGATTCGGTCGTCTAAGCAGCAACGCGATAAAGAGCTGCGGCGTGGAAGTGAGCGATCGGAGGGAGTTGGAGGCATGGTTGCGATCGCAGACTATCGCTCGAAGCGTGGTGCTCAGGGCGCAAATCGTGCTCGGTCGCGCGCAAGGCCAGAGTATCCGCGAACTGGCGCAACGACTGGGAGTCAGTCAGCCCACGGTGTGCTTGTGGCGCCGGCGCTACCAGGCGCAGGGGTGGCGCGGCTCACGAGCCGGGCTTGCAGCGGACGTCGTCGGCGCATCAGTTCGGCCAAGGAACTGGCGGTGGTCAACGCCACCCTGCACAAGCCCCGGGCGGCCACTCACTGGAGCACGCGGCGGCTGGCCAGGGAGGCGGGGCTCAGCCACGTCAGCGTGCATAGGATCTGGCGCAAGTACGGTTTGCAGCCTCATCGCCTGGAACACTTCAAGTTCAGCACCGACCCGGATTTCGACACCAAGCTGACGGATGTCGTGGGACTCTTTCTCGACCCGCCCGAGCGGGCGCTGGTGCTGTGCGTGGACGAAAAATCGCAGATTCAGGCGCTCAACCGCACCGCGCCGCTTCTGCCATTGAGGCCTGGCATCCCGGCCCGGATGAGCCACGATTCCAAACGCCACGGCACCACCAGCCTGTTCGCGGCGCCCGAGGTTGCCAGCGGCAAGGTCCACGGGCGTTGTTACCGGCGTCACCGGCACCAGGAGTTCATTGCCTTTCTCAGTTCGTTGGCGCGCCGCTATCCGGGGCGGGAGATTCACCTGATCTGCGACAACTACGGGACCTATAATCGCCCGGCGCTGCGGCGCTGGCTGGCTGGCCATCCTCGTTTTTATATCCACTTCACTCCCGCCAACGCCTCGTGGCTCAACTTGGTGGAGCGCTGGCTTCGGTTGATTACCCAACAGACCATCCGCCGCGGCAGCTTTGACAGCATCGCCCAACTGGAACGGGCAATTACCCGGTTCCTGGAACACTGGAACCAAAGCGCGCAGCCCTTCACCTGGACCAAGACCGCACGCGAGATCAGACGCAGCATCCGCAATGCTGAACTTATTTCCGAAACGTGACACTAGCACCGACTGTTTACCTGTTTACGCGCGCGACCCGAATTCTAGGCAGCTCAATCGGAACAAGTCTTTCAGGAGAGGCACCGAAATTGTTTTGCACAAAGTGCGGCACAAACCTTCCGGACAAACACCAGCGGTGCCCATCGTGCGGCTACTCCAAGACATTAGACAACAGTAATGTCCCGCAAACGGCAACCGCAGATGCCGGAACGGCACCAAAAGACAAGTCGCCTCGCTCCTCGCCACAGCAGCGCGAAGAAGTCGAGTCAGCCGCTAACGCGATCAGCTCGACCGGTTCCGCGGCACCCAGCAGGGCGTCCATCTTAGAGCTCCCAGTGTTCGAGTATGGTCCAAACAATAAGTATAAAATCACTTTCAACTATACTACGGGGACGGTTGTGTCCGTATCTAAACGTAGCGAGACTCACGTATCGGGCACGAGCATCGGCGGCGGTGGTGGTGGTTATGTGCATCCCCAGCACGGTGGACATATATCCGTGTCAGCTCCGTCTATTGATATAAGGAGCGAAGTGGCAACTGTTCTGGAGTTCTTTTTGAAGGACTCGACAGGAAAGGAGAGGGATTTCACTTTCCGCAACGCGGATCTGCCGTTACATACGGGGCAACGCGTAACGATAGTGACTGTGGCGGCTGGTACTGGGTTTCTTGCGGCCTACGTCAAGCCGCGTGAATGGGTCTTATTTGTAAACCATGATCTCGGGAAGCACTGGCGTAGGCAGGCTTCGTACTCGACTGGCCGGTGGCTCGCTGCAGGGGGAATGGTCTATCTAGTTTATCTCGTGTTTTGCGTTGGCCCATTCGCAAGTGTGTCAAATGCTGTCGCAAGTGTGTTGAGTGTGTGTGGTCTATATATTCCTTACCGCGTTTCGCGGGTTGGGGCGAAAAGAAAGAAGGATCTGGAGCGCGTTAAGAGTCATCTCGATGGGCTTGCCCGAACGTGCTACCGCGTACTTGGTTGAGAATCACGTGTCGGAAGAGCCGCCTTCGAATCTCCCGGGGAACGGAGAAATTGTTTAAAGCTCGCGCTTCAACTCTCCCGCGCGGTTTCTTCCCGTTGGGCCTTGTATTGGCCGTTGTGCTGCCGCTTGCGGCTTCGTGCGTAATTCCGCCCATTAGCCGCCCGGCCGGACCAGGCTATACGCCTTCAAACTCCAACACGTCCACCCTGGCCGGTGCCGGATACCCTGGAGCGGCGACCCAGTTTGCATCGGGAGCCGCTGCAAATCAGGCGTCGCCTCGCCTATACGGGCGGAGAAGGTTTGATGCTTCGGTGGCCGCAGTAGCCGAAGCAGCGCTAAGGCTTGCTCAAGAGCAAGGCTTTCAGACGTGTCTTGTGTTTGACCCATCGGATGCGCCGGCTATAGGGCCCGCAGAGAGCGCAACGCTCGATGCCGCCAGTTTGAACCCCGCTCGCACCCACCAGATACCGAACTTCAGACTGCTGCTCGTACGCAACGCTTACGGCGGCACAACCGGCGCTCTAGACCTGAGCGGCATGTTTCCACCAGGCGCATTCCTGCCTGAGTACAAGTTCGCGTACCCCACCTTTCCATTCGCAATGATTGCAAAGGCGAGCTTCGCGCGTGAGTTCATGGACGCACTGGAAAGACAATTCGGTGGCGGACGTCGAAGATACGGACAAGCCGGTGGCTACCAAGAACCAGGCGCGGAGGGGACCGAGGTGGAAGTTCCCCATATTGCCACGCCCGCGGCCCCCAATCCCTCTGTCGTTCCGCCTCCGGTGGCGGCGAAGCCGCTCAATGCCGAAGCCCCGGTTCCAATCGATCTCACGAAATAGAATTACACCGCGGTATGTCCGAAAAAACCCTGAAGCGGCTCTGGCCGTTTTTCATATTGGTCGCTACCGGCTGCTATCTAACCGTTGAATTCTCGTTCAATGCGAGGCTGCTCGATCTCGTTGCTCACCAGTTTCAGCCGAGCGCGGTGGCCCCCATCCAGCACTGGGGCCGGCTTCTGTCGGGTTTCGCTGCCGCCCTTCTACTTTGGGGCTGGATACCGCATCTGCTTCGCCCGGGCCGTCATCCGGTCATCGTGCTGGTCCTTATGCTCGGGGTAAGCGCGGCTGTGGTCTTCGGCGTGTACCACGGAGAAAAACGGCTTGTAGACGGGAAGGCGGACTCTTCCGGCGGCGAAGCACGACGCCTCGCGGTGTGGGCAACCTTCCTGCGCGGCGAACTGCTGGATTCAAACATTTACCTTGTGGGCATCGACCTAAACGGCGGAAACCGGTCCCGTCCCGAGGACAAGGCGTTTCTGGCGCTCATGCCGATGCTGGTATCATCCGTGACGGACATTCCGCAGAGATTCAAAGACCAGGCCCGGGAGTTAATCAAACTCAAAATCATAAAAAAAAGCCCAGATCTTCAAAGCCCCGCGCGGTTTTACGACAAGACCTTTCGCGTCTCGGTTAAAACCATAGTCAACGACTACGGGAGCTACGTAAAGGGTATCGATAAACTGAATAAGGCATTTCAGTCGATCCCGCATAAACAGGATAAGGCGTGGCGCGAATACACGAGGCTGCTGGCTGTTCTCAATCTTCGTCCGGGCTCGATATCAGCCTGGTATTTCCCCATGATTAGAAGCAAGGCTAGGGCGAAAGGCATGCCGGTGCCGCGCGACTGGAATCCAAACGACAGGAACGGTTTTTACCGCGCGATCGCGGAGCAAATCAGAAACGCCGCCATCGAGCACTACCGCGCGGCGGTGCACAAAACCGGCATCAGGAATCTTCCATGGAACCTCTCAAATCAACAGCAATTCATGAGCTATCCGGCGGTCCAGAGGGTATGGAGGGAACAATTACACATCAAAGCGCCGGTCTTTCTTAGCCCGAACCTGGATGAAAAGACGTTTGCGAATATAGCCTATTATCCGCTGCTTGAGGGGGAAGCCAACGCCAGGTTGTCCGTGTTCGATGCGCCACCCGCGGAATTCGCAGATGGGGGCCGGTACGCCGCTCAGGGACGGCAGGCAATGGAAGCGGTTCTGGTCCCGGCCTATGCGTTGTTTTTCTCCCTTCTCGGCGCCTTGGTCCATATCTGGAAATTTCTCCGGTACTTGCTTAAGACCACCGCGCAAATCGTCACGGGACACGACGGCGACGACTGTTTTAGAGACAAAGCCGTGCGCTGGTTGTGGACATCCGGGTGCGCGGCGGCGGTGGTAGGTGCCCTGGCGTTTGCCGTCTGGCGCGCGCCAAACGCAGTAACGAGATCGGACCTATACCGTACGCTCAAGGCCCGCGCGACGGTCGAACAGGGGCCATGGAAGGCAGGAGCGCTCACCTGGATCATCCAGGCGGAGCACTTCGCATATCCGGTTAACGAATGGCTTCGGCGGCATGCCCTCGATGGGTACGACTTCGGCTACCACTACAAACCGGACAAGGAAACTCCCACGAGCCTTGGACGCGAGCTGACGGCAGGTGCCAGTGGCGGCGTACAGGCGCGAGCAGCCGAAGTGGCGGCGGCTCTGCGCGCGGTGGGCCTCAACTCGGTGCAAGTCGGAATTTTCGAAGGAAAGCGGATTATACTGTCGGGCGATGTCGGCACGGCCGAAGACGAGCGGCTCACGGAACAAATCGCCCAAAGATTCGGAGTTGCGCGCGAAGACGACCTTGTCCGCGAGCGCACTGAGGATCGGCGTTGAAGGGCCGTGCTGCGACATTGTGCGAAGTCGCCGCTTGCAAGAAGACCGACGAAAAACGATATCCAAGCTAACTATATGCTGGCCATGCTTCCAAGCCATCTTAAGTTCTGTGACCGGTGACTACACGATATGGCAGGTGGTTCGAGAGGGAGCAGATTCGGCCAGACGAGGTGTAGAGCGAGTGTCACCTGCTCGCAGGACGTAGTCGTGCAGCAACTGGGAGTAATTGTCAATTGTTGTGGATCGCCGGTCGTGATCAGGCGGCTTCCCTTGGTTGATTCTCGGCCGACTGACTAATCGGCGTGATATCGCGATCGTGGCGTACTCCGTCTACGAACTTCACTCCCGCACGAACCAGCGGCAACAAGTGACTGCCATCGAGCCGGCGCCAGCGCTGCTGGGCCATGTCGAGCAGCTTGAACGCCATCAGTAAACCCTTGGAGCGCGAGCCCGCGCCTCTGGTCGCCCGCTCGCGCAACCGCACCGTGGCGAATGGCGATTCGATCACGTTGGTGGTGCGCAGATGCTTCCAGTGTTCCGCCGGGAAGTCGAAGAAACTCACCAGGCGCTCCCAGTGGGCGCTCAGCGACTCGACCGCCTTGGGATACTTGGCCTGATACTCGGCCGCGAAGCGCGCTTTGGCGGCCTCGCAGTCGGCGCGCCGCTCAGCGTACATCATCTCGTGAAGCGCGCGCTTGGCGCGGGGCTGGAGACGGCGGGGCAGCTTGTCGAGCACGTTGACCAGCTTGTGACACCAGCAGGACTGCTCGCGGGTTTCGGGCCAGACCTCGCGCGCCGCGGCCCAGAACCCCAGCGCGCCGTCGCCCACCGCCAATGGCAACATTCCGACGCTACTGCGTTACACATGCGGGCACGAAAGCCGTTTTGATCTCCGGCCCGGTGAGGGACGGGCAAGGTTGGATGACGAGGCGAAACGTAGTTGCCCGGGATGCCGCCGCGGCTCAGAGGGTGCCAGCCGTCATGGAAAGCGCGTTCCCGTGCCGATAGTCGAACTCCACGAATGGCTTTCTGGCAAGGCCGATGCGGCGGGGTTTCTCGTGGACGAGGATTCCACCATCGTTCAGCCGGGACACGTGTATGTAAACAAGACGGGTGATGGGAAAGGGCAAAACCTGTTCGCTGTCAGATACGACGGGTTTCTCACGGTCAACGACCCTGCCCGATTCCGGCAAGCTCTGATCCATGGCATCGGTCCGGCCAAGGCGTACGGCTTCGGGATGCTTTCGGTCGCCCCGGCGGAAGAGAGGTAAGCGCAAGCGCGGCCCGCATATCCCCTGCCCCACGCTTAATCAGCTCTGGCTTCCGTCTTGTAGGCGTGTTTAGCTACTTATCGTTACGCTAAGCCGCAAGCTTAAGGGGGGAACCGCGGCCATGGACCTTCATATCCTGCCAAAGGTCCGAGACAGCCTGAGCTATCTCTACGTCGAACATTGCCGCATCGACCAGGAAGCCAAGGCGATCGCGATCCACGACCAGCGCGGACGTTTTCCGGTGCCATGCGCGTCTCTGACCCTGCTGATGCTCGGGCCAGGCACCACTATCACGCATGCCGCCGTCCGAGCGCTTGCCGACAACGGATGCCTGGTCGCGTGGACCGGCGAAGAGGGCGTGCGGATGTACGCGTTCGGAACCGGCGAA
>JAJYVB010000184.1 GCA_021792265.1 Deltaproteobacteria bacterium
GCCGGCTTCGTCGAGCATGCCCTTGGCCTGCACGGCCTTCAGGCGCGCCTCGATCGTATCCAGCGCCTCTTCCCAGCTTATCGGCACGAAGCCGGGGTCCTCGTTGCGCCCCTTGCGCGGATTGGTGCGCTTCATCGGGGTCAGAATCCGCGCCGGATTGTAGGTCTTCTCAATCAACCCGTATGCCTTGACGCAAACCTTCCCCTCGGCAGGATGAAGATCGGCGAGCGCGAGATTCGGTTTAACGCGGCAGACGACGCCGTTTCTCACTTCGACCGTCATGAGGTCGGGGCCGGAGACACAGTTGTTGCAGTAAGTGGGAATTTCCCTGACTTCATCCGCGCCGGTACCGTTCATCGCCTGACTCCTGACGCACGCGTTTGCATGTCGCTGGTAACTGCCGCTTCGCGGCCTTGTTCAGCGGGCGTTCAAACGCCCGAAAGCTCTGATACCTGCTTGGTCCGCGCCGCTTTGCCCTCGAAGCGGGGCAACGAGCCGTGCGGCTTAACGCTGATTTTGCAGTTGATGCCGACAATCGATTTGATCCGGTAACGTGCCGCGTCGGCAAGCTGGCGGTAGCGCCCGTCCGAATCGCGGTCCTGAGCTTCAACCTCGACCGTGAGTTCGTCCATGACGCCGCCCCGGCCGACCAGCAGGCGGTAGTGGGGGAGCAGTCCCGGGACGCCCATCAGCACGGACTCGATTTGCGACGGGTAGACGTTGACTCCGCGGATTATCAACATATCGTCGGTCCGTCCGCCAATACGCTGGAGCCGGCGATGGGTCCGGCCACAGGCGCACGGTTCCTCGATAAAGGCCGTGATATCGCGCGTGCGGAAGCGGACCACAGGCAGCGCTTCCTTGGTCAGCGTCGTTATTACCATTTCGCCGCGTTCACCAGGCGGCACGGGCTCGAGCGTTCGCGGGTCGACGATTTCGACCAGAAAATGGTCTTCCCAGACATGCAGCCCCGCCCGCTGATCCATACATTCGCACGCCACACCCGGCCCAATGACCTCCGCGAGGCCGTAGCAATCGATCGCTTTGAAGCCGAGCCGGCGTTCCAGCTCGACGCGTAGTTCGTCAGTCCAGGGCTCGGCGCCGAGCAGTCCGATACGCAGCGGACCGCCCCGCAAATCAATCCCCTCGGACTCAGCGACTTCAGCGATCGCCGACGCGTATGACGGCGTGCAGTGGAGAACATTGACGCCGAGGTCGCGCATCAGCATCACCTGCCGCACAGTGTTGCCGCCCGATGTCGGTACCACGGTGCATCCCAGCCGCTCGGCACCGTAATGGATTCCAAGCCCTCCAGTGAACAAACCGTAACCGGAGGCGTTCTGCATCATGTCGCCCGGGCGTACGCCGACGGTCACCAGCATCCGCGCGATCAGATCCGCCCACGTGTTCAGGTCGCGATCGGTGTAAGCAACGACGACTGGTTTTCCGGTGGTGCCCGAAGTGGCGTGCACGCGCCGGATTTGTTGGCGGTCGACCGCGAGCATCCGCAACGGATAGTTCTGACGCAGGTCGTCTTTGACCGTGAACGGCAGCCGGCGCAAATCATCGAGCGTGCGCAGCTTGTCCGGCGTTACATCGGCCTTGGCGAACGCTGCGCGGTAGAAAGGGACGGCGGCGGACACGCGCGCGACAAGCTCGCGCAAGCGATGCATCTGGAGAGCTGCAAGCTCGTCACGGGCGAGCGTCTCTTGCTTAAGATCGTAGAAACAAGGACTTTCAAGGGACGAATCTGTCACTGCAGTGCTCCCCAGTTCCCAAGCTGGCTCGCGTACGAAACGGCCCGTGTGCCGCACCCGGCGGCAGACCGTAACGATCCTGCTGCCAGGCGATCGCAAGCCAAGACACGGCCAAGACAAACCCCACTTTTACAGCATTCCTCATGCCAGCACGAACCTTGGCGATAGTCAGACCATCAAGCGCTTGCAGCCATCTTCAAAGTGCCTTCTCCGGAGTGCGGGCCCTTACTCAATCAGCCAATGGCAAGCAAAGCATGGGTCGAAAGGTGTCACAATCTTGCATCCAAAAGAGACAGGAGCAGCAACGCAGGCTTGGCGGGACTGAGCCTTTAAGCGTTCTGTTAATTCAGCAGGGCTGACCCGAGCCGACGCATCCAGACTCTCCGTTGCGACGGCTTAATCCCTAGCCCGGGCAGGCTAAGCGTGCAGAAGCGGATAACGTTCCGGGTCGAGGAGCACCATGGCACGAGGATTGCGGACGTTGTAAGCCGCAACCGGCAGTAGTACTTTCAACACACCCCAAATCTGCTCGCCAGCTCTATCAACTTTAGCAGGGGTCTATTGATCCGTAACTTTTGTCTGTGAAACAGGAGGAACGCATAGGTATGAAGGCAACCAAAGACCTTCGTGAATACCTGTCAGTCCTGGAGGCTGCAGGGGAACTTAAACGGATTCAGGCGCAAGTCGACTGGAACCAGGAAGCAGGCGCGATCAGCCGGCTGGCGTGTGAGAAGCGCGAGGCCGCACCGCTGTTCGAAAACATCAAGGACTATCCGGGGCATCGTATGGGCGCGGTATTGCTCGGTCCCGGCCGGCCGCTCCACGCGCGCATCGCTTTGGCCCTGGGCCAGGAAGACAAGCACATCCCACCGCTCAAGCTCATTGAAATAGTCCGCGAACGCTTTAAATCACCTCGGCGCCCAGTGGAGGTCGAGGCCAAGAAGGCCCCCTGTAAAGAAGTGATCATCCCCGGCGATCGGGCCAATCTGCTTTCCTTCCCGATCCCCCAGATAAAAGCCCTCGACTGCGGGCGGTATATCGGAACTTGGGACATCGTGGTGCTCAAGGACCTCGACTCCAACTGGGTGAACTGGGGAATCTACCGCTGCATGGTCAAGGACGAGCGCAACTTTACCGTGTTGCTGCTGCCCGCGTTCCAGGCGGGCGTGCCGCTGCTGAACCAGCATGGCGGCGCGATCTTCGGCAAGTACGAGGCGGCTAAAAAACCGATGCCGGTCGCCTTGGTAATCGGTGCCAATCCGGCCTGTCACTTCGCAGCGATGACCTCGTTCGACTACGGGGTTAGCGAAGAGGAGATGGCCGGCGGGCTTTATGGCTCGGGAGTGCCATTGGTCAAGTGCGAAACGAGCGATCTGATGGTACCGGCGGATGCGGAGCTGGTCGTCGAGGCAGAGGTTCTGCCTGGCGTCCGCGTCGACGAGGGTCCGTTCGGCGAGTACACGGGGCATGTCGCGCATCGCGGACAGGCCCCGCTTGCCCGCGTTACCTGCATCACGCATCGCCGCGACCCGATCTTCACGATGGCCAATATGGGCAAGCCGTACGACGATTGCGCCACGCCGCGCACGATTCTCCACAGCGCGCTCGTCAAGAACCGCCTCGAGCGAAACGGCATCGCGGTGAAGTCGGTCTACTATCCCGGCACCACCCTGGCCCCGATTATCGCCGTGAAACCAGCCCCGGCGGTCCATCAGAAAATCATCTCTACGCTGCTTACCGCACAGCGGCTGCTCAGGACCGGAATCGTGTTCGTCGACGAAGACGTTGACGTGACGGACCTTGAGGACTTGTGGTGGGCGATCACGACCCGGATGCATCCGAAGTCGTATCGAACGGTCGATGGTGTAGCGGCAGAGTCGCTGATGCCGTTCCTCACGCCCGAAGAGCGCCAAACCGGCGAGAGCAGCGTGTGGGTGATGAACGCCACTATTCCGTACACATGGCCCGAGAAGTTCCACGCCGACCACGCGGCGACCTGCGATTACGAGTCCGCGTGGAGTCCCGAGGTCAGGCAACGCGTCGAGCGGCGTTGGGCCGAATACGGCTACGGCAACGGATCGGGAGGGCGTTAGCAACCGGGGTTAGTCACGACGGACGCCAGCGCGCTTCAGGTCTTCGTGAAGCGCGCTGGTCAGTAAAAGCCCGTGCCGGCCGCCCAGCAGGGGCGGCCGGCACGCTTATCCGGAGCGCCTGGCTGCCCGCAATTCCGCTCTCCAACCAGCCCTTTTGAAAAACGAAACGTTGAGATCGAGCTTCTGTCCGAGCCAGAGCGCGTGCTCGGTGTGGTCCCGGCGGTCATTTCCGGTTCGCGGATGCACCAGGATCGTCAACCCACGCCGGTTAAGCATCAGGAAAGGCACCACTCGCGCAAAGTATTCGGAAGCGAATATTATCCGGTACATCGACTGCGGATGCGGTCCTACCGGTTCGTCGTGCCACCCCCCGAGCTGGACTTCGAAGCGCTCCTCCAGTTCACGCCGCAGCTCCGCAGCCGCATCGCGAGATTCTGAATCGTAGTAGATGTGGGCGTCGTATCGGCGAATCTTGCCCGGGTCAGCAGCTTCCGGCGTCATAGCGTGCTTTCCCCTGCGCGCGTGCTAAAACGAGAGTTTGTCCGGCCCGCGTCCTGGCCCTCACTATAGTCTCTCCCACAGGGTGAGAGCTAAAGGGAGGAAGCCTGTTTTTCCCAGGGTGTTGAGAAGCAATTTGCCTGGCGTTTCAAGACTTCCAGTTTCTCAAAGCCCGAGGACGCACCCTACAGAGAATCTCGTAGTTCGCCGCACCGCTAACGTCAAGATCCTCTCGTGCACGCGCAGGGGCACGCGAGCCGGTCCGGCTGGCGTATAGCCGCCTTATGGGATAGCGCTGTCGAAAGGGCGGCCTTTGCTGACAGAAAAACCGGCTTTTTCACGAAGTTTTGAGAGACCGGAGGCTTCGACGGCTTGGAGAAATTCCTGCTCAACACACCGCGATGGCTACAGAGCCTTTCGTAACCGGGAAGCGGTTTCCTGTCCAAAAGGCAGGCGCTACCTGAGGCAGCCTGCCGAGGGATCAGGCTGCGTCGAACTTGCCGCCTCGCACGGGCGTAACTGGGAGCGAAAATCCCTGAGTCACACCTGCCTTGGTGATGAGCACGAGCTTGGCAAGCCATCCGGCGCCGAGCGCGCACAGCCCCGCCAGCGCCGCTGCCGGGGCACGGCTTTGAATTGTCACGGCCGCAATCACAAGCAAAAAGATGGGCAGTGCCGCACCGCCCAGAGTCACGAAAACGCTAATCTTGTCGAGCGCCTGGATGCTCGCTTCCGGCACCTTACCGTCATGCAGCCGCTGCAGGTAGCGTTTCCATACGAGACTGCGCAAAATCACCAGCACTCCAGCCGCGGCGATAACCCACAGGGCAGGCTCGGCCACCAGCGCCGTCACAATCAGCATCGCGCCCGCACCCTCGCTGAGCCCGCTGGTAAACATCAACGGCACGGACAGCGGCTCGCGCCACGCCGGAATTCCACGTCCCCAACTCACCATCCGGGACTGGCAATAAAGGAATACCAGACCGGCCAGGGCAGCAACGCCCGCCGTCGGCACTACCGGTATCCCGAAACGCGCACCGATCGGAAGGGAGCCGAGAATTGCCAGCAGACCAAAACCGAACAGCGGCATCGACGTAAGTGCCTCGCGCGACATCCAAGAGGTGCCCGGACGCAAAATGACAAAGGGTGCCCGTTCCGGCCGGCCAATCTCCAGGAAGACCATCGAGAGGCCCAGCGCGATAAACGCCAGAGCCACCACGCCCGGCACCAGGAATGACCCGCCCCTGGCCGTATCCAAGGCCGCAAAAAGCAGCAGCCCAGTGCCCGTACCGCCGCAGATAAAGTTGGCAGCAGCCCGCGCGTCCCAGTAGGGCTGAGCGTGGGGCTTATGCGTGAGTATGTTCGCCTTCATCGGAAGCCCCCATCGGCGCAGGCGCGCCGTCCCAGATGTAATAGAAGCCCGGGTCAGTACCGACTTCTTCGTGCATCCGGAAGGTCTGATTTTCCTTGATCAGCCGAGAGACGTCGCTGCGCGAGTCTTCGAGGTCCCCAAAGATGAGCGCACCCGAGATGCAGGAGTTGACGCACACGGGCGTCGCATCCGGCTCCTTACCCGCAACAAGACCTTTCTCGACGCCGGCGCTGACCCTGTCGATGCAGAAGTCACACTTCGTAGCGACCGCTACCCGCTCCGGATCGAAGACCACTGCCTCGGCTTCGGTCGGAGCGTCGCCGAAAGCAAATTCGGCCTTCAGGGTTCGGAAACGCGCATCGTAGGGGCACGCGATCGAGCAGTACATGCATCCGATGCATCGTTTGTAGTCGACTATCACAACGCCGTCGCTGCGCTGCTGGCTGGCACCGGTTGGACAAACCCAGACGCACGGCGGATCGCCGCAATGCTGGCATCCGACCGGAACAAACACCCGCTGTACTTCCGGGTAGCTGCCGACCTCGATGTCGAGCACGCGCCGCCACTGTACGCCCACCGGCGTCCCGCGCGCCTGCTTGCAAGCTGCCGTGCAAGTCTGACAGCCGACGCATCGGCGCAAATCCGCGATCATCACATAGCGGCTCATGACGCACCTCCCAACCGGCGGATCGCTACCCTGACCAGGTCGGCCCCGGAGCCGTTAGCGTCAGTGAGATCAAGCGACATTTCCGCAAGCGTATTGAGACTCGGGAAGTTCAAATCCTTCGCATAGGGTGTGGCCCAGTGGTCCCACTGACCCGTGATAACCAGCGTATCCGGCCGCACACCTTCACTCACCCTCGCCTGTCCGCGCGTCACCCCCGTGCGCGAACGCACCTCAACCAGGTCGTCGTCCTCGATTCCAAGATTTCGGGCCGTCGCCGAGTTGATCACCACCCGCCCATGATGGCGCATGTTGCGCGACACTTCGTTCATCAGCGGGATC
>JAJYVB010000185.1 GCA_021792265.1 Deltaproteobacteria bacterium
CTGCCCTTCTCATTGTGTTTGCTCCTTTCGTCGATCTCAGGCCCTGTTCGTACGATAACTCCTGCCCTTCTCAGGGTAAAGCGCGCATCCACAAGGGCAAATCGCCGCAACGGCCGAAAGCGAAGCAGTTCACGCTCTTGAGCCGCACCGACATTTCAAGCAGCGCGCGTCGAGTGGCGCTGCACACTCATTGCACAGCTTCATATCGCCCGCGCTGTCCGTTTGGCATAGAGGGCCTGGCCGGCGAGATGGAAATTGAAGGCGGACTAGGACAGCGCGGCTCTCAAATTAGCGGCGGTCGCGAGCGGCCTTTGTACCGGGCCGACTGCTCGCATAATCTGGTCGGTGAGCGAGAGTGGCGGAACGGCAGACGCGCCGGACTTAGGATCCGGTGCCGCAAGGCGTGGGGGTTCAAGTCCCCCCTCTCGCATCAAAAAATCGCCAAATTTCGAAAGGCGCGCTCCTGGGAAGGCTAACGCCGGCGCCTACTGGTTCCTTCCGGTGTGCGAACGGGCTTCGGCACGCGGCTCGCGGTTGCAGTAGGCGTTGCGGATGCGGTCGGGGTGATAGTTGAGGTAGAAGTTGCGGTTGCGGTTGGGGTTGCCGTTGCCGTCGCGGTTGGAGTTGCGGTAGCCGTTGGAGTTGCCGTGGGAGTGGGCCATGGCCGCGGAAAGGGCGCCTGCAACAGAGTCGCGCTCTGGCCAGCGCGCGGCTCGGTCATCGATCCCGTTGGCGTAAACTTGCCGGTTGCGGGATTGTAGATTTCGGCCGACGCCAACGGCTTGTAGGTCTCGTCGCTGCCGCCAGCGATCAACACGTTGCCATCCGGCAGGAGAGTGGCCGAATGCCCATAGCGGTTCGCCTCCATCGCGCCGGTCAGAACGAATTTGCCAGTTGTCGGGTCGTAGATCTCCGCGGTCCGGTCCGCAGTACCGCCAGCGATCAGGACGCGCCCGTCGGGCAGCAGCGTCGCGCTCTGCCCAACGCGCGCCCGGTTCATCCTGTCGAGCGGCGTGAATTCGCCCGTGTCGGGATCGTAAAGCTCGGCGGTGTCGAGCGGCGCTCCTCTGCTGTAGGTACTGCCGCCCGCAATCAGGACCTTGCCGTCGCGAAGCAAAGTAGCCGTGAAGTAGGTGCGGTTGACCGACATGCTTCCGGTTGCGCTGAATCGGCCGTTGGCCGGATCGTATACTTCCGCTTGCTGGTCGCCTCCACCTGCGATCAGCACGCGGCCGTCGAAGAGCAGTGTCGCGGTATTTCCGTAGCGGCTGGAGAGCGTCCGGCCGGCAGCCACAAACTTGCCGGAGTCGGGGTCGAACAGTTCGGCCTTATCGGTGCCCCCGCCAACTATCAGCACTTTGCCGCTGCGCAGAAGTGTTGCAGTATGGTTGTCCCGCGCTACGGCCATGCTGCCGGTATGCGTAAACTTTCCGGTTCTGGGATTGAACAGCTCGGCACTGCCAAGCACTGACGGCACGCTCGGCCCGGGCAGGATAATGGTCGGCACAAAAATGTTATTGACCCCGCCCGCTATAAGCACTCGTTTGCCGTGAAGCAGCGTCGCTGTAGCCCGGTCGCGCGGCGAGGTCATCCTGCCAACTGCGCAAAACGTTCCGGTGTCGGGCTCGTAGACCTCGGCGGTGCGTAGGATCGCCGGATTCTCACCGGTCGGTATGGCAGGAGATGCGACCCCCATCCCGCCGGCAATCAGCACCACCGGCTTCCAGATTGCGGTCGGCGTTGCGGTGGGGGTCAGAGTAGGCGTAGCGCGATGCTTGTGGCGGGCTCGGCGGCGGCGATGCGCGGCAGGAGCGCGCGAGCAAATCGCCAAAGTCGCCGCGAGGGCCAGCGCAAGCACCAGAGCCCAGCGCAGAAACGCCAACGGCCTGTCCGTCATCGGTTCGCCTCTGCGGCCTGATGGCTCGTGCCTGCGTGATGCGCCGCAGTGTCAGACTCGGCTTCCATCGCCGCGGCCTCCAGCTCCATACCCCGGGTTTCGTCGATGAAGGCGCCGAAAACAAGAGCGCTCGGAATACCGAGCAGCGCGAGGCATCCGACCACCCGCGACAAACCGCCGACAGGCGCAGTGAGCGCAGCGATTGCGGATTGCGCCAGGATCGAAAAGATCGCGACGTTGAAGAGCTGCCAGCCGATCATCGTGCCGCGCAGCGCGGTCGGAAACAGCTCGGTGACCGCAGCGTTCGCTCCCACCGTCATCCCCGCCGACGAAATCCGGAACCACGAATAGGCAAGGCCAAGCCACAG
This sequence comes from Deltaproteobacteria bacterium, assembly GCA_021792265.1. Taxonomy (GTDB): domain Bacteria; phylum Desulfobacterota; class Binatia; order Binatales; family Binataceae; genus JAJYVB01. Next base: position 2,266 of record JAJYVB010000185.1, read on the forward strand.
CGTCGGAAAGGCTAGACGCGCCGGCGGTCCCCAGTAGAAGCCGATAGCTCCCAGCCACGCAATAATTCCGAGATGGACCACCGTCGGCACCCGCCCGAAGCGTTCCGCGCTCCATGCGCCCAGCGGAAAGCCCAGAACCCCGGCCGCGCTGCCGCATACCACGATCGTGCTCGCGGTGGCGGGCGCGAGGCCGATGATCGAGACCGCCTGGAAATAGAGCCAGCTATTAACCGCGGTCCCCGCCATCGTGTCGAGCGCTGCGCAAACCAAAAGCGTGACCGCGCGCCGGCGGTAGGTCGGCGCAAATACGCCCCATACGCGGCTTTGCGAGATACGTCCGGCCTGCTCCGCACGCCGCCAACGTGAACTGCCCGGCAGCATTCGCGTTAGCAGCGGCACCAACGCGATTCCCGCGATCGACGGCGCGAACATCCATCGCCAGGAGAGGTGATACTTCACGAGCAGCGGAATGATAACGTAACCGACCCCGCCACCGATCGCCGAGGCCAGTCCGGCCAGCGCCTGGCCGCGCGCGCGGCGTTCCACCGGCAGCTCTTCCGCCATCATCACCGTGGCGCACGACACCGCACCGCCGACCATCGCGAACAGCACGATCTGGAAGGCCGCGAAGATCGGAACCCGCGTCGCTATCGCCGCTCCCAAAGCGCACGGCGGCGTCGCTGCCGCCGCCAGCAGCATGATGCGGCGCCGTCCCACAAGATCGGCCAGGCGGGACAACAGGAGACCGCCCAGGGCAGAGACGGAGATCACCGCAAACAGCCGCGCAATCCCGGCCTCGTCCAGATGGAAGCTGTGCGCGATCCAGGGCGAGGTGATGCCCACGATCGAGAGGCTGTAGGACTCGTAAATTAGGAGGAGAACAACCGCGCGAACAACGGTGCGGGCGTGCGCGCTCTCCACCCCGCCGTCCCCTCCGGCAATCGGCGACGTCGCGACCGCTTCCATCCGGGATCTCTTCGGAAAATACCTGCGCGCGATTGTAGCGCGCAGCGCACGCAAAAACGAACCGCCCAGGCGCAGCCTGGGCGGATGGCATACTTGCGGACTCGAGGCGGAGCCCCGGCTATATGATTGGCCAGGCCCAGAAGCGGCTCATCCGCTGATGCGCGGATTTAGCTTCCGCCAGCCGCTACTTGGCAGGTAACTAAACTAGACCGCGGCCAGAAGCGCCTTACCGAGTGGACGGCGCTCGTCGTTCAGCAGTTGCCGGTACAAACGCTCGTAACCGTCGGCCATTTTTTCGACCGTGAAGCGGCTTTCAAAGTCGCGGCGGCAGTTCTCACGCGACAGATTCTCGACCCGGCGCACCGCCGCTACCATGTCCTCGACGCTCGCCGCAATGAACCCGCTCACACCCGGCCGAATGACCTCCGGCACCGAGCCGCAGGGACGCGCAACCACGGGCGTCCCGCAGGCCATCGCCTCGATCATCGCAAGCCCGAAGGGCTCGGGCCAATCGATCGGAAACATCAGTGCGTAGGCCTGGCCGAGAAACTCGTCCTTCTCGCGATCGTTGATCTCGCCGATGTACTCGAAGTCCGGCGGCGACAGCAGCGGCTGGATCTTGGCCTCGAAGTATGCGCGGTCAACCACGTCCACCTTGGCTGCGATCTTGAGCGGGATACCCGCGCGCCGCGCGACCTCGATCGCGAGGTCGGCACGCTTCTCGGGCGAGATCCGCCCCAGAAAGGCAAGATACTTGCCGGGTCCGGGATGAAAGCTAAGCAGGTCGCGCGGCATGCCGTGATACACCGTGCCGAGCCAGTTGAGCTCGGGCAGCGGCGCGCGCTGCGAATCGCTGATGGAAACCACCGGCATATCGGGGAAAGCCCGCCATACCGGCATAACCTCCGCCAGATCCATCCGCCCGTGCAGCGTGGCAACCGTCGGCGTGTCAACCGTCCGCGCGATCGCGAAGTTCCAGTAGTCGAGATGCGAATGGATCACGTCGAAGCGATCGGCCTGGCCGTAAACCTCGCTCAGCATCATGAGATGCAGATCCGGTCCGCGATGACTAAGCCCGGCGTTGCGCAGCGACACCGGCCATCCGGCCCGCAGCGGCGCTTCCAGCGTCGAGTCACCCGAAGCGTATAGCGTAACGTCATGACCGCGGCGGAGCAGCTCCTCCGTCAGGTAGGCAACCACGCGTTCGGTGCCGCCGTACATCTTGGGCGGGACGCTCTCGTAAAGCGGGGCAAGCTGGGCGATCCTGAGCCGCCCGTTGGCGTGCGTGCTGGTTTCGCGCCGATAGCCGTTGTGATGATTCGCCGGTAATTCCCCGATCGACCGTGAAACACTCATGCGAGACTCCTCATGTTGCCGGCAGCTTCCGCCGGCAGCGTTTCGCTGAAGACTCCAAGTGCCTGCGCCTGCTCGGTGAACAATTGCGCATAGATCCCACCGTATCGCAGCAGGCTCTCATGCGTTCCGATTTCAGCCACCGCGCCGTTATCGAGCACCACTACCATGTCGGCCGACGCCGCCAGCGACAGCCGATGCGCGATAACGATCGAGGTGCGCCCGTTCATCAGCCGGCGCGTTGCCTGATGGACCAGGCTTTCCGACTCTGAATCGAGCGCCGAAGTCGCTTCGTCGAGGATCAGAATGGGCGGATTCTTAAGGAACGCGCGCGCGATGGCCAAACGCTGGCGCTGACCGCCCGAGAGCTTCATTCCGCGCGTGCCGATCTTTGTGTCGAGTCCGTCCGGCAGCGTGGCCACAAAGTCCGCTATATTAGCCTGCTCCAGCGCTTCCCACAGATCCGCATCGCTTGCCTGCGGATTCCCGTAAGCCAGGTTATCGCGAATCGTGGTGCTGAACAGCATAGTGTCCTGCGTCACCACGCCGATCGCTGCGCGCAGCGACTTGAGATCCAAATGCCGCACGTCCTTGCCGTCAATCAGCACCCGTCCGGCGGTGACGTCGTAGAAGCGCGGGATCAGGCTAGCCATCGTGGTCTTGCCTGCGCCCGAACGCCCGACGAGTGCCACGATCGAGCCGCCCTCGATTTTGACATTCACGTCGCGCAGCACCTGGCGCGGCTTCGAATCCGGACGCGAATAGGCGAAGCTTACCTGGTCGAACGCGATCGCGCCGCGCTTGACGCGCAGCGGGATACTGAACGGACGCTCGGCGATCTCGGGGCGGGTGTCGAGAAATTCAAAAATCCGCTCAATTGCCGCGACCGAATTGGCGACCTCGGAGGAAAGCTGCGAAAAATGCTCGAGCGGCTGATAGACGTAGCCGAGGAACCCGATGAAGGCCACCACCGTCCCGACCTCCATCCTGCCGCGGACTATCATCAGCGCCGCACAGCAGATTACCGCCAGCGGTGCCACCCGAGTGATGAACTCCGCACCCATCTGCTGCATCGCCACCAGCCGCACCTTGCCAACCATGCGCTCGTGCAGCCCGGTAGCCTGCACGTGAAGACGCTCAGCCTCGAACTCTTCGCGGCCGAACGACTTGACGATCGCCGCCCCTGCCATCCGCTGCTCCAGCTCGCCGGAAAATTCCGCCAGCCGGTCCTGCACCTCATGGCTCACTGCCTTGATGCGAGGCGAGGCCAGCCTGATCAGCACGACGTAGACAGGCACCACGCACAGCGCGATGGCCGCCAGGCGCGCGTCCAGCAGAAACAGCATCCACACCACGCATCCCAAGGCCGCGGCGTCCATCCAGATGTTGGTCAGCGTCGAGGCCACCAGGTTCTGCGCAAGCTGGATATCGTTCGTAAAACGCGACACCAGGGATCCCGACGAATTGCGGTCGAAAAACGAATGCGACAGACGCTGCGCATGCTGGAACATCCGATGGCGCAGTTCCAGGATCAGCCGGTTCCCCGCGATCCCCGCCCAGTAGTCGGCGAAATACGTCGCAACCGCCTGCACCGCGAACAACGCGGTTCCCGCGACCGCGAGCGCGGCGAGCTTCGCCGTGGTGGAGGAACCCATACCCAGCGTCAGCGCCAGCCACGAGCACCATCGATCCATCAGGGCGTTGATTGCCTCCAGCTTCGGCTGGTGCATGACCAAGACGTCCACGACGTACTTGAACATCAAAGGGAAGACCAAGGGCAGCGTATACTTAACCACTCCCATGGCAGCCGCAGCAGACGCCAGCCGCACGTGTGGCCGAGCGTAACCAAGAAAGCGCAGCACCGGATGCTTGTCACTTCGCCCGTCGGACCGTGGTTGCAGGTTGTTCACTGGTTCCTTATCCCTCATTCTTCAGCCAGCCAGGGCCTAACCCCGGACCAAATCATTTGCCTACCCGCGCAAGTGCCATGCCAAGGGTTTTGGACAAAATTCCCAAGTAACTTGGCGCCTTAATTACCAGCGAGACCCGACCTAGGCTGCTCCCTAACCGATATCGTTTGATGGTCCTAACCGATATCGGTTGACGACCAGCCGGTATCGGCATTCCTCCTGGAAAAAGGG
>JAJYVB010000186.1 GCA_021792265.1 Deltaproteobacteria bacterium
GAGCCGTGTTGGTCCGGATGCCGTGCGGATTAACCCACATACCCGAAGTGTTCTGGACCAAACCTGTGATCGTCAGCCCGCTTAGCCACGGGACTTCGGGATGAGGTAGCAGCGTGGCGGAGCCTGGCGGGCCTCCGTGAGCTATCTCAGTCAGCAAAGATTCGTTAGTTTGATATTGACAATAGCCTGGCTGGGCCACGCTCACTACAAGCGTTGCGATGAGCAGTACTACAAGCCCACCAAACGGTACACTCTTTCGCCCAATAGCCGGCCGCACGGATACTTCCAGCGGATAGAGCGTCATACCGTCCTCCCCACTATGACCCCCCTACTATTTCGTTTTCCCCTTTATTGTCAAGCAAAATACTGTCATAAGGCGACCCTTAAGGACTCACGAGCACCTACCCGCACAGGACCTCTCGCCGGCTTGCATTGCAAACGCTTTGTGCGTAAGTGGGTCCTCGCGAAGCCCTGTTCTGGTGGCACGACTCTTGCGGTCACGCAACAAACCTGCCGCGGCGCACCGCTCGCTCTTCGTCTGTGAGCTACAACCGTTGCTGACCAACGTCGCGCTCGCTGTCCGCCAGCGCGCGCAGCTTCGCTTGCGCCTCGGCGCCCTTGTCCGCCATCAGGGCAACCGCCGGCTTGACGAGGTAATCCGCAATTGCGCCGTAGCCTGGGCGTGCCTTGCACGCCGCAAACCATCTGGTAACCGCCGGCCGTCTCTCGCGCCACATCCAATCCTGTGCGAGGTGCTCGAGCCGCTGCACGTAGGGTATCAGGGCAATGTCGGCGAGGCTGAAGTCCGCACCGGCGAGCCATTGGGTGCGCGCTAGATGCTCCTCCATCTTGGCCAGCGTTCGATCATAAAGCCCAAGCGCTGGGGGCAGCAGCGGTGCATCGAGGCCGTACTCGATACCCTGGCGCTTGCGCTCGCGGCGCGCCGGATCGGGCGTGCTGGCAATGTTACGTTCCAGCGCGTCGCGCGCCATGGCGAGATACTGATGGCGGAACGCGATCGCGTTACTGAGCAGCCCGCAGGCGGCGTGCAACCCGTCGTCGGGAATTTTAGCCCATATCCTCATCCGTGCGCGCCCAAGAGCGTCGGTCGGACGCAGGGCGGGATCCGGCGCTATCTCGTCGAGATACTCGCTAATCACCGCCGATTCGATGATCGGCGCTCCATTATCAAGCAGTGTGGGCACGACGCCGCTTGGGTTGAGTTTCAAATAGTCCGGGGTCAAGGAATCGCCGGCGCGCAAATCGAGATGATGCTCTTTGGCGGCGAGCCCTTTCTCGCGCAGCACCAGGCGCACGCGCTGCGAACAGACCGACATGCTGTTGTGATAAAGTTCGAGCATTTTTCCATCTCCGGCCCACGGTCTTGCCAACACTCTTATACCAGGCACGTCGTCTGTCGAGCCCGAGCGCAGCCTCCAGTCAAGGGGCTTGGCAGGATGCGCGCTTGAGAGCCTTACCGCCTGCGCTGCTCGCCCGCCGCGAGCCTTTACGGCTTTTAGCCGCGAAACGGCTGTTCTAGTTAAAAAACTTCTCTTATGCTGGCTCAAGGTGCCGTCTTTCGGCTACAATAACCCTGATCGGCAAGCATGCTCTTGGGGGAGTTTCTTTTAAATGTAATTTTCGGCGCGGAGTGAGCACGAAGAGTAGTGGGACGGCAATTTCCTTTGCAGTAGGGGGACGAAGTAATGAAAGAATCGAGAATGCGGTTTTGGGTAGTGGCGGCGATGCTCAATTGCGCTGCAGTGATGGGAGCGTCGCCTGCCTTTGCCGGGCCGGCAGCGATTGGGAGTTGCGGGAAAGTAATCGCCGCGCCTGGTTCCTTCGTCGTGACGAGAAATCTGACCGTCAAGACGGGCGGGCAGAACTGCATAACTGTAGCTAGCAGCTTCGTCACTATAGACTTGCAGGGATTCACGATTGACTGCGCAGGAAAGGGAGGTGACGGAGTCAACGCGCCGGGGTCCGGTCACGTAGCCCTGACGGTGCGAAATGGCAAGATTACCGGTTGCTTCAACGGAATCGACGCGTCGGTTGTTCCTCAAACTACAGTAGATGGGGTAACAGCAACCAAGAACTCAAGCTACGGAATGTGGGTAGCGTCGGGTAGCCTTGTGAAAAACTGCGTAACCAGCGGCAACACCAACGGCGGGATCCGCGCGGACTGCCCCAGCAACGTCATTGAAAACACCTCGGTGGGAAATACCGGCCTGGACATCGACGCCGGCGCAAGCTGCAACGTCTCGGATAACGCCATCGATCCTTAGTATGGCGTCCCGGAAATAAACTTATGGCGGTAGTTACTGGAATGGGGTTCTTCACTTCGGCAGCCTGCGCCAGGAATGACAGTGGAAAGGCGCGCTCCTGTCATTCTGAGCCCGGCGAAGAATCTCATTCCAGCCAGGCTCGTTCGCCGGGTTATTTGTGGGACACAGCACTGATGTCAAAATCTCGGGTTTCTCAACACCCTGCTCGGGTGCTTTTCTGCGGCCGCAGCCCTCAGTGTTTGCCATACGCCAGCGGCACGCCCTTGCGTTGCGCCAGGATGTAGGCCTCGAGCGCGCGCATTTTCGGATCGTCAGGCGCCAGCGTTGCGCCTCTAACCGGGTTCTCGATGCACCAGTTGATCATGTCGCGGAGGAGAGCCACGCGCTGGAGCTGTTCCTGGTACTTGGGGTAGGTTTCAGGATGCGTGTTGGCGGCGTTGGGATGGCACATGTCGCAGCTTACGCCAATTGTGCTGCCGAGCAACTGTGCGGAATGGAAGATCTTGTTGCCTTGCTCGACAAAGGTGTCGGTCTGCGCCTTCCAGATCACGAAGTCGCGCTCATGGAAGCTCGCGTAGGTGTCGCCCTGCTGGCTTTTGAACTTTGCAGCCGAGCTGGTACCCGGCCCGGCGATAGTTTCCCGGCCTTTGCCGCTGCCGCCGGCGGCGGACCCTGCAGGCGCTTGGGCCGCGCCCGGGTTCTTTGCTTGCGCCATCACCCATCCCCTATCGGGGTGTTTGCGCTGCCACTCCGCCATCAGTTTGCGTGAGAACTCCAAGGCTTGCGCGCGGGTCATGCGCTGGCCGGGCTTGAGACCCGGGATTTCCGCGGTCGTCTGCCCGTCGCATAACTGAACCACCACGTTGCCACCCTGGCTTTTTGGGAGCTGGTGGGCGGGCAGCGCTTGCGCGTACGTGCGCACGGCGCGGATGCCGGCAGCCAGATAGACTGCCGACGCCGCGGCGAGGGAACCTGCCAGCACCGCAACCGCCATCTTGGTTCGGGGTTTCATTTTGCCTCCCCTTGCGCTTTCGGATAACGGCCCTCTCCACCGCGGACCTAATAACTGGCGAATTGCGGCGCGGGCGGACGATCGGCCTTGCCGAAGGAGCGCAGATAGCTCGCTTTGACCGTGACCGGATTGCGATCCCACAGGTTGTAAACCTTGTCGACCGTGCCGCCGGCCAGCACCGTTGCCTGCCCGTCGCCGCATCCGTCGAACTGGTCGAAGGGGTCCGCCCGGTTCATCTGGACAGTGAGCTTGGGCAATCCTTCTGGCGCGTACGGCCATGGCCACGCGGTCGATAGCATTCCATAGAAGCTGATGTTGCCGATCTGGTTGAACAGCATCTGATGGGTGTGGCCGTGGATCACCGTGACCTTGTTGAAGGGCCTGAGGATCGCCTGCACCTGCTCGGCGTCTTCGGTCCAAAAGTTCCAGGGGCGGTAGTACTTGTAGAGCGGCGAGTGCGAGAAGACGAGGATGGGGGTTGCGTGGGAAACCTTCGCGAGGTTGTTTTTGAGCCATTCGCGCTGTTTTTCACCCACCTCGAAGCGCGACTGAAGCGCATTGTCGAGTCCCGCAACCGTCTGCATCCGCTCAAGCGGCGTCATCTTGCGCGCGGTCCAGAAGTCCTTTTCGTAGACGCTTTGCAGCACGACGACGTGAACGCCCTTCCAGTCAAACGAGTAGGTTGGCGGCCCGAAAAGTTGCTGCCACTTCTCGCCGAGATCGAGGAACCAATCATGCTCGCCGACCATCATTTTTACCCGCGCCTTCAGCCCGCTGAGTATCCGGCGGCCCGTTTCGAGCTGCGAGGGTTCTCCAAGCTGGGCCAGATCGCCGCCGTACAGCACGAAGTCGGGCTGCGGATCGAGGGCGTTGACGTCGTCTACCGCCTTAACGATGGCGCGCACGAAGCGCTGGTTGAGGGTGCGCTCGTAGAGATGGGCATCGGAGATGTACGCGAATGTGAAGGGGCGGCTGCCGGCAGCACCTTCGCTGGCGAAGCCTTTGCCGATCGCGGGTCCGGTGGCCGCGCCGGCAATCTCCACGAGTTGGAAAGTATGAGGCGGCGTCAGTCCACGGGCCAGCACCGCGCCCATCGTTGCCGCCGATATTTTCAGAAAAGTCCGGCGATCGCAGTTGCGCAGTGCCCGCAGTACACAATCGCGATCCTCATAATATTTAGTTTCGATACTCTTATGACGAGCCGCCATAGCAAGTCCTCCCTCGGACGATCGGCTCTCTCAGTCCCCGCCTAATAAAGCGGGGTTCTCGCGCATGTATTTCTGTCCAGGCCCGAGGTCGCCAAAGGGCCCGCCAAAGCCCGGTCCATTGCGGCCCTTGAGCCCAATCGCCGCCTCGGTGTCACGCTGCGGCCTGTCGGTGCGCGAGATTTTGAACTGGCGCTGGTACTCTTTTTTGGCTTGCGCCATGAATTGTTCGCTTGTCAGCGAGAGCAGGAAGGCGGCCAGGTCGTCTTCCTGCTGTTCGCTCAGGCCCAGGGGAACGATGCCGCCGTCGAGGAACGGGTTCTGAACGCCGCCCTTGTTGTAATGGTCGAGCGTGTCCCAAACTGTGGCCTGTGAGCCGTCATGAAAGTACGGTTGGGTAACGAACAGGTTGCGCAAATCCATTGTCCGGAACGCTCCGATATCATGGGGCTGCTTGGTTACCAGGAAGCGCCCGACCTCGCTGATGTCTGTCGAGATCGCGAGCCGATCGATCTCCTCCGGTCCTCCGGCCTGCTTCAACAGGGCCAGCGCCTGGCGCGCGTGCTGGACGAATTTCGCGTTGTGCGCCGACACTCCGATGTTGTGAAAGCGATCGTCGGTGAACAGAGGGCGCGTCGGATTCCAGCCGTGGCACGTCATGCAGCGGCCCTGGCCGTTGAAAATGGCCCATCCGCGCTGCTGCTGCGGCGTGAGCGCATTGCGGTCACCCGCCATGAAGCGGTCGAAGGGCGCGTCGAAGGCGATCTGCGTACGCTCGTAGGCGGCGACCGCCTTTACCAAGTCGCCGTAATTCGGCGCCCTTGCGAAGACCTCCTGGAATTTGTCTTGGTATTCGGAAATTCCGCTGAGCTTCTTTACTACCGCCTGCTGGTTCGGCATCCCCATCTCGATCGGGTTGAGAATCGGGTCGCGGGCCTGATCTTCCAGCGTTGCCCGGCGGCCGTCCCAGAACTGTGCGATGTTGAACATTGCATTGAGCACAGTGGGGGCGTTGCGCTGTCCGAACTTGTGGTGCACGCCATCGGACGTCGGCTGCTGGTCGGTGAAGCCCTTGCCGGGATCATGGCAGCTCGCGCACGACACCGTATTGTCCACTGAGAGGCGCGGGTCGAAGAACAGCGCCTTGCCCAATGCGACCTTGGCGGGAGTCTGCGGATTATCGGCAGGAATCGACAACTTGTAGAGTTCTGCAGGGAACCCCACCTGATGCGTGCTCTTGGGTTCGGCCATGACACCGGGCTTCGGCGCCGTGGCGTCAGGCGGCGCGGCTTCGGGCGCCGCATCGCTGGCAATCGCGATCGCCACGGTTGCAAAGAGTACGGCTACCAGCGGATTGACGCGCATTGCCCGCCCTCCTTGGCCCGGTTGGTTCACAATACCATCGAAATAATCCTAACTCCGTCCTGCCTTTACACGCGAACGCAAATATTCGGCGTGTTTTCCTGCACTCTGCGGCGAGCCGTGTCAGTAAATGAAATACGATAGGCCGATCACGAGGCTCTCGGCCGTGTTGAGGCTGTAGTTGCGATTGGCGCCGTTCAACCCGGCGTTGGAAAGATGCTGGCCCTGAAGGCCGGCGTATATCGCCGCGCGCCCCGTCATGAAATATGAAATGCCAAAGGCACCCTCGATACGGGCCATGAACGGGCCTGTTAGCCGCGTCTGATTACTCACCCGCCCAATTCGCAGATCGGTGCCGCCCGGCACGATACCCGCCTCGATCCACGGCACCCAGCGGCCGTATCGGAAATGCAGCAGGTAGTAGCGTGCGGCAAGTCCCAGTCCTGCGAAGTTCTGGTTCTCGCTGGTGAAACGCTCGAAGGTGGGCTCGAGTCCCACCTCCAAGGCGCCATCGGCAAATCCGCGCAGAGTGGCGAAGCGGGTCACGCCAAACGGCAGGATCGCGGCCCGCGCCGACAGGTTCCATGCCTGCAGCCCTCTGCCGGCGTCATTAAGACGCGGGCCGAAATGCGCAAGCGTCGCGTCGGCCGAGAGCACCAGGGCATGCTTGACGAACGGCTGGTCCGAATCGGCTGCGACGGCTTCGAGCGGTGCCAGTATGATCACGCCCGCGAGTAACAGCCCAGTCGCGATCCTGGCCGCCATTGAATCCTCCGCAATGAACGCGCAGCGACGACCACCACCAGGGGAATCCAACATGCCCTAGCACAGAGTCACATCGTCATTTTCCGCCC
>JAJYVB010000187.1 GCA_021792265.1 Deltaproteobacteria bacterium
CGGCGCGGTGCAGCACCCTCCAGGCGCTAGCCCTCACTGTAGTCTCTTCCGAAGGGAGAGAGCTAAAGGAAAGGAGCCGGTTTTTTCGCTGGGTGTTGAACGCAAATTCCTCAGAAGTGTCAAAATTTCCAGCTCTCAGCACCCTGCTATGGCACGAGCCTGGCGGTGGCTGCGAGCAGGCGCTTTAGCCGCAGTTCGGCGCGCCAACGAAGCCGCGCTTCGGCGCCCTCGGCCGCGTCGCCGAGAACCGCTGCGCGCTCGGCTGGCGCCAGTTCCGCAAGTGACGATTCCATCTCATCGAGCAACTTCCGTTCGTCCGGGTTGAGCGCGGTCGCGCTTCTGAGCGCACGAAGGTGTGCGATGAAGGCCGCCAGCGAGTGGTACGCTGCGCCGCTCACGGTCCAGCCGTCGCCCCAAGCGGTGAGATTGCCAGCCCCACGAGGTAACCTATCGACGCTGCCCCCAACGCTATCAGCAGGAAGCGCAGAGCCGAAGGCCAGCGCCTCCCGCTGTCGGCAAGCCATCCGACGAAATAGCCAACCGCGAAGAGCGCGCCCGCGGTGGTTACCAGCGCGGCGGCAAGGCCCACGCGCTGATTGGAAATCAGCACGAACGGCAGCAGCGGGACGAGGGCACCCACCAGGAAAGCCGCGCCCATCACCAGGCCGTCGGCGGCTGGGTTGCCCAGCATCGCGCCGCCGAGCCCGTAAACCTTTTCCTCGACCGTGGCCAGCAGCAGTTTCGGCGACGAACTAAGCAGCTTGACGACCCGGTAGCTGGTTTCGCGCGACAAGCCCTCGGCGGCAAGCGAACCGAGCAGCTCTTCCTGAATGACATAAGGTTCGCTTTGCGTTGCCCGGCGCATCCGGTCGAGCTCGCCCCGGATGACCTCGCTTTCAGCACGCGTACCGAGATACGCGCCGGCCCCCATCGACATCGCACCCGCCGCGGTAGAGGCCAGCGCGGCCAGAATCACCTCAAGGCGGCCGGAGACAGCACCGCTTAGCCCGAAGAGGACGCCGGCAGTCGTCAGCACCCCATCCTGAACTCCGAAGACAAATTCGCGCACGCTCGACAGGCGTTCGACGCGCTGCTTCTTCTGCTCTGCCTTGAGCGTTGCCAAGGACTTCTAGAATTTGCTCCCGGCCGGTCCCGGCTGTTCGCCCGGAGTCCAGTCCGCCGGGCAAAGCCGCCCGGTCCTGAGCGCGCAGACGACGCGCAGCGTTTCGCTCACGCTGCGCCCAACGTTGACCGGGCTTGCAACCGTGTACAAGACCGAGCGGTTGGCGTCGAGGATGAACGTAGCGCGCAAGGCGACGCCCTCCTGCTCATCGAAGCATCCGTAGTCGCGCGCAACCGCTCCGCCTACGTCGGCAAGCAGCGGATAGCCGACGCCGCCCAGTTCCCGCGCCCAACGCAGATGGGTTTCGACATCATCCACACTGACGCCTAAGAGCTTGCACCGCTGGGATCCAAAGGCGTCCAACTCCTGGTGAAAGCCCAGAACTTCCGTGGGGCAGACGAAAGAGAAGTCGTGGGGGTAGAAAAACAGCACGATGACCTCGGCGTCGACTCGCGACAGCCGGACCCTTCCGACCTGGTTATTGAAGGCGCTGGGCAGCTCGAAGTCGGGTGCTATCTCTCCGGGCCTGATCATTGGCGTTCCTGCCTGGTTCACAGCCGCTCAAGGGCCTGAAAGCCGCGGCCAGCAGCAGACTTTACTGAATCCGGTAGACCAGCGAAACTGTCGCCGGGACCGTCACTTCGCTGGGCGTAATTGGGGTCTCGACCTGCACCGCTCCCATCGTCATCGCCCGCGCCTGGTATACGGGACGCGGCCATTGGCGCTCGACCACGGTTGACGCCTTGAGTACGGGACCGAGCTTTACGCCGAGCGCCGCAGCAAGAGCGTGGGCCTGAGCCACGGCGTCCTTGGCCGCCATCGTGATCGCTTCGCCCCGCGCCTCGGTGTCGTTCTCCAGCCCAAATTCGAGGAAGTTGACGCGGTTCGCCCCGGCCCCAACCGCGGCATCGATAAGCGGCCCCAACAGGTCGAAGGCATCCGTCTTCACCGTAATAGAGTTCCGCGCGCGGTAGCCGATGACCTCGGGCGAAACCGGTGGGCGCGGATTACTGTATTCGGGACTGAGCGCATAACCGCCCGTCCAGACCTTCCCCTTGCCACCCAGCCGGGCGCTGAGCGCCTTGACGACGCGGTCGGCCAGCGCGGCGTTTTGACCGGCGCAACGGGTCGCCGTGCGAGCGCTGGTCTCGACCGTAAAGCTGAGCGTCGCGATATCGGGTGTGCCATGGGCTTCGCCGTGGCCGGTCACTTCGACAGTGTTGAACGGAGACTTCTCCGCGCCGCGCGCGGTCTCCATCCCGGCAAACAGCGCCGTGGCTACAGCTATGATTGCCACCAGTGCACGAAGTTTCATCGCCGCCTCCACGTTTCTCCGGCGCCGCTGCGCCGGCCCCATGGTTGCTAAAGGTAACATCTACTGTTAGCTCAAAGTCCGGGTCCAGCGACAGCAGGGGCCTGGGCCGCGGTTGCCGAAACGCAGCTCGGGGTGTCGCTTTTGAGCGGGACGATGAGTGGCATCGGGCCGGACGCTGGGCTTGCTGGCAGGAAACGATAGTCTGATGGCGGAAAAGCAAGAAGACAGGAAGGTAACGCCGCGAAGCGAAGACTTCGCCGGATGGTATAACGACGTGGTGCTGCGAGCCGAGCTCGCCGACTATTCGCCGGTGCGCGGATGTATCGTATTCCGCCCCGACGGCTTCGCAATTTGGGAGGCGCTGCGCGACGAACTCGACCGCCGCATCAAGGCAACCGGCGCGCGCAACGCCTACTTTCCGCTGTTTATTCCGCAGAGCTTTCTAGCCCGCGAGGCCGAGCATGTCGCGGGTTTCGCACCCGAGGTCGCCGTCGTAACTCACGGCGGCGGCAAGGAACTCGAAGAGCCGCTCGTGGTGCGTCCGACCTCGGAAACCATCATCAACCACATGTTCGCCCAGTGGATAAAGTCGCATCGCGACCTGCCGCTGATGGTGAACCAATGGTGCAACGTGGTGCGCTGGGAGATGCGCACGCGCATCTTCCTGCGTACCGCCGAGTTCCTCTGGCAAGAGGGCCATACAGCGCATTCCACGCGCGCCGAAGCCCAGGCCGAAACCCTGCGCATCCTGGAGCTGTATCGCGACTTTTGCGAGCAGTTTCTCGCCCTCCCGCTGGTAACCGGCCGCAAGAGCGCGGCCGAGCGTTTTCCCGGCGCTGACGAGACTTATACGATTGAGTCGCTGATGCCCGACGGGCGCGCGCTGCAATGCGGAACGTCGCACTTTCTGGGCCAGAACTTTGCCCGTGTCTTCGGCATACGCTTCTTAGACGAGCAAAACCAGCTCCAGTATCCGTGGCAGACGAGCTGGGGCGTTTCAACGCGCCTGCTGGGCGCGATTATCATGACCCACGGCGACGACCAGGGACTTCGCCTGCCGCCCACCGTCGCCGCGACTCAGGTTGTCGTCGTTCCGATTTGGCGCAAGGCCGCTGAGGCCGAAGCCGTGCGCGCCGCGGCCCGCAGGGCGCACGACGAGCTTCGTGCAGCCGGAATTCGAGTACACCTTGACGAGCGCGACGGCGTCACGCCTGGCTTCAAGTTTAACGAATGGGAGATGCGCGGCGTGCCGCTGCGCGTCGAGATCGGCCCGCGAGACGTTGCCTCGGGGGAGGCCGTGCTGGCGCGGCGTGACCTCGCTGGCCAAGCGGGCAAGTCAAAGGCGGCGCTTTCCGCGCTCGCCGAGCACGTCGGGCGCATGCTTGGGGAAATCCAGCACGGCCTATATGAACAAGCGGCACAGGCGATGCGCGCAGCTATCCATGAGTTTGACGATTACGGCGCTTTTTGCCAGCGGCTGGGAGGCGAAGGCGGCGGCGGGATGGCATACGTGTACTGGTGCGGCGACGCCGACTGTGAGACGAAAATCCGCGAGGATACGCGGGCGACGTGCCGCGCGATCCCACTTGGACAGAAAACGGCGCCAGGCAAATGCATCGTGTGCGGCCGCCCGGCGCGCGAGCAGGCCTACTTCGCGACAGCTTACTGAGCCGGCCGCATCCAGCGGTCCGGCGCCCACGGGCGGCTCCTATCGTTTGCGATCAGGCGCCCGAAAGGTCAAAGATTGTCCGGCTTCTCCTCCGACCTCCTCGGTGCGCGGGTTTGCGGCGGAGAGCGCGGGAGTTCCGGTCTTGGGTCCCGGAAGCGGGACCGCCGGATGCAATCGCGCCGAATCGACAAAGGAGATAGAGCGATGTCTGGGTCAATCGACAACTGGCGCGAGATGCTGTCAAAACCACAATACGAGATGGCTGACTGGGAAAAGGAGATTCCGGTGCGTGCGCGCGACGGCACGCAGCTATACGTGGACGTATGCCGTCCCAAGGCGCCGGGCAAGTTTCCGGCGCTGCTTGCACTCTCGCCCTACGGCCGTGAAATCCAGCATCTTGCACCGCCGCCGGGCCGTTCCTCCGACTATACGCGGGGTACGGGCGGCATCGAGAGCGGAATGACAAACTACTTTGTTCCGCGCGGATACGTGCACGTGCACGCCGACCCGCGCGGCATCGGACGCTCGGGCGGCGAGTACACCCATTTTGGCGAGGCGGAGCAGCAGGACGGCGCCGATATCGTCGAATGGATCGCCAGCCAGCCCTGGTGCGACGGGAATGTCGGGATGGTCGGCATGTCGTACTTCGCCAAACATCAGCTCCTGGTAGCCTCCCAGCAGCCGCCCCATCTCAAAGCCATTTTCGTTCATGACGGTTACACCGATATGTACCGTCACATGGCCTACCACGGCGGCATCTTCAACTTCGGCTTCTATCAGCATATCTGGCGGCTGTTCCCGACCAGCACCACGCAGCCGATGAGCAAGCAGTTGTTCTCGCCCCAGGAGTACCAGGAAAAGCTTGAGGCGCTGCGCCGGGACAAGGACATCCGCACCTACCCCTATCTCTACAAACTCACCATCAACGCCGAAAACAACCCGTTGATGCTTGACCTGCTGCTGCACCCCTTCGACGGCCCCCTTTACTGGGAGCGCTCGTCATACCCGGACTTCGATAAGATCAAAATACCCGTCTTTCTGCTGTCCCGATGGAGCGCATGGGCGATCCACCTGCCGGGAGCGATCCAGGGCTTCGACGGGCTGAAGGCTCCGCGCAAGATGGTGATTACCGAGACCCCGTGGGAAGGGGGCTTTGGGCGGCCATGGCATGAAAACCACGACCTGGTGCTCCGCTGGTACGACCACTGGTTGAAGGGAATCGCTAATGGAGTGATGGACGAGCCGCCGGTGAAGATCTTCGTCAAGGGGATCAACCAATGGCGCGGCGAGCAGGAGTGGCCGCTCAGGCGCGCCCGCTACGTCAAATACTTTCTGCGCGAGGACGGAAAGCTTTCCACCCAGCCGCCCATCCCGCACGAACGGCCGGCGCGTTTTAGCAACGACCCGTGGCAGGCGCCGGGCCAGACCAGCCCGTGCCTCACCTACACGACCGCGCCCATGGAACAGGACACGGAGTTCACGGGACCTATCGGGTTACATTTCTGGGCGGCGATTAGCGCCGACGATGCGAACTGGTTTGTCCAGGTTCGCGACGTTGCGCCCGACGGCACTGCCAGCATCGTTACCAAGGGATGGCTCAAGGCGAGCCATCGCGAGCTGGACGAAACGAAATCGACGCCCGAACGCCCCTATCATCGCCACGCGCGGAGGCTCGAAACCAAGCCGCACGAGGTTTACGCTTACGCTATCGATGTGCGCGATACCTCGCACGTCTTCATGCGCGGCCATCGCATGCAGCTTCTAGTCAAAGGCCAGGATTCGCCCTGGGAGGATTTCGCGATCTGGTACCACGTCAACAACGCGACCGAGACCGAGCACACAATCCTGAACGACGCCGACCACCCGTCGCATCTGCTGATGCCGCTCATCGCAGCGAGCTGAAAGGGCCGCGGCACCCCGGGTATCCTGGGCGTCCCGCCCGCGCCAAACCGCCGTTGCCTGGCAGATGTGTTATATACGATCACCGATGAACCAGATGCGGTGGGCAGCCTTGCGAGGAGAACAGCGTCACTTAGGAGTTCTTCGGCTTCTGGCCGCAGCCCTCTTCGTGTTTGCGACATTGGGCGCAGCCGGCACAGCGACCGTTACGGGGCGCCTGACCGCCAGCGGCGGCGCGGTCGCGAGACGACAGCTTCACTTTGAGAACCGGGTAACCGGCGACATATTTCTCGCCCCGGTTGCAGCCAACGGCACCTTTTCGGCCGACCTGCCTCCGGGTCAATACCAACTGCGTGACGAACGCGGAACCGTCATGGTACCGGATATAAACGTCGGAGAAGCCAATCTTTCGCTTGGCAACGTAAGCGCGCCGAGCAGATGGAATCCGCTTGGCATCTTCGACTCGGAGCGCGTAGGTGAGGCAATCGTACGCAGCCCTGCTCCGTCGACCGCCGACCTGCCCGAGGAAGGCGGGTTTATCGAAATGCCCTCGGCGCCAGCCGCTCCTGGCAGCGTTAATAAATAGCCCGGCTCGCCCGGTTTTGTTCTGCACGCCGGCCGGCAGCCGCCAGCCCATGTCGCGTTGGCCGCGCAGCGAGCGCGCCGGCCCAGCAGGTTCCCGCCGGGCGGCCG
>JAJYVB010000188.1:0-5510 GCA_021792265.1 Deltaproteobacteria bacterium
AGACCGAGGTGGGCGCGAAGACGGGTATCGGCTGGCGCGAGACCTCAATTACGCATTTACGGACTTGCTGAAGGTGATGAAGACGGCCGAGATTCTCGATTTCGTGTCGACCCCGGCCGGCGACGTCGTGCTGGAACCGCTCGGCCGGCGGGTGCTTGAAAGCGACATGAACCAGCGCAAGCTCATCGTGCGCGACCAGTTAAAGAAACATGGCCTGTTTGCGTATCTGGTCCGCCTCCTGCGCGCCCAGGAAGACCGCGCCCTGGACCGCGATATAATTCTGGAGCATTTGGCGATGCTCCTGCCCAACGAGCCGCCCGAGCGCCTGTTCACTACCATCGTTGACTGGGGACGATTCGCCGAGCTTTTCGGCTACAACAAGGATAGCGACCGCTTTTATCTCGACCAGGAATAATCACGCGGGCCCTCCATGCTTTCTTACCCGCTTGCGGTTTCATCGCTTCACCACGAACAGGCGATACTTAATCCCACGGACGGCGTAAGGCTCGCGTTGCCGCGGGCCGGTACGGGCGGCGGAGGCAGCGGGACGATTCGCCAGCGGCCCAGCTCCGCGGCATGCCGCTTGTGAAGCCAGATCATCGCCTCGGCAGTGGCCCATCCCAGCAGGCCGCCGGCGACTACGTCAGAAAACCATTGCTGGTTGTCGCCCATGCGGGTGAAGCCTTCTAGCAGCGCCAGGGAGTAAATCGGAACGGCGACATACCATTCGTTGTCGTAATATTCACTCACCCCTGTGGCCATTGAGGTCTCTATAACCATATCGTTCGACGTGAACGACCTGCTGTTGAAACTCCGGGGAGCATGAAAGAATGCCAGATGGCTGCCGGTCTGAGACGGTCGCCACCGGCCGAAGGCGGCTTTGATTGCCAGGTTGAACAGCACGCCCATACCCGCCGCCTCGGTTCCCGTCAGCAGGTAATGCCGTAGCCGGCTGTCCTGGTCGTATAGCCCGTAAGCGTAGAGCAGACCCAGGCTGGAGACCAACGTCACGTAGCTGAAGTTCTCCATCACGTCGTGGGTGCTGCGCGGCATTCCGCCCAGATGCATCCTCATGGTCTGATCCAAGGCGAACGAACCGCCAAACAACGCCGCCGCCCCGGCCAGTTCCAAATAGAACCTTCCGGAGCGAAACGGGCTGCCAGGTTGAGCAACGTGTAGTGGCGAGGTCGCAATGTCCGCGAGATCTAACGGGATATTGTCGATAAGGTATGCGGCGTCATCCGCTACTTCCCGGCTGGCGGTACCCAAGCCGGCAGGTGACGCTCGTGAGGGGGCAGCGGCTGCCAGCAGGATCAAAATGGCGCCGAGACAGGATCGCCACGCTGCCATCGCAGCACTTCCCCGGTCCGGCCGCGCGCGGTTCAGGTACTCGTGTTCGGGGAGTTATGGAAGAGGAGCGGCGCTTCAAAAATCCTCTACAAACACCGCCGCCAGCGAACTCGGAGCGCGCTCTAGCCTAAGCGTTCGCACTCTGGCTAGGCGTGAGTGTGACAAGTTGCACCCCACTCCGCAGGGATTTCAAAACGCTGCGGTAATTCCCGCTTGGACCGCACCGTCAAGGCAAACGTAGAGCAAATCCGCCGCGAGGCGCAAGGGTTGAAGGTCAGCCTCCCGGACAAGCGCCGGCGCGGCAAAGTCTTCGGACCGGCAGCATCGCCAACGCGCTCGCGTACTTAATTTTTGAGCGCGCCCCAGGAAGCCGCGGCTTTCAGCCCCAGACGCTACTGGCCACATCGGCGACCAGCCGCAGCTTCGCCTCCTGGATTTCCTCGGTGAGCGGATTGCCTTCGAGCACGGACGCGAAACCGCACTGCGTGGACAGCGCCATCCGATCGCATGGAAAGAATCTGCTGGCCTCGTCAATCCGGCGGATCAGTTCGCCGGCCTGCTCAAGCGTTCTAGTCTTGGTCGAGACCAAGCCGAGGACGACTGTCTTGTCCTCGGGTACGGCCCGCAGAGCTTCGAACGAGCCCGAGCGCGCGTCGTCGTACTCGAGCAGCAGCCTCTGAAAGTTCGATGCGCGTCCAAACAAATCGCGCGCGACCGGGCCGTAATCACCCTGTCCGAACCAGGCACCCTTGAAATTGCCGCGGCAATAATGGAGCCCAAAGGTCACGCCAGCAATCGGAGCCGCCACTGCGTTGAGCATCTCCAGACCTTCGCTCAGGGCGCGCGCGCTCGAAATGCCCTGGTCGTCGAAGCCGGTTTTGCGGAACTTCGGATCGAGCAGCAGGCAAATCTCGGGCGCGTCGATCTGGATATACGAGCATCCAATCGCGGCCAGTTCCTCAACTTCGGCGCGCACAATTTCGGTGGTCTCGGCGAAAAGCTGAAACGGGTCCGGGTAGGCGGCAGCGGAATGCTCCCGCGACCAATTCAGGTTGATCATCAACGGGCTCGGCAGCGTTGCCTTAAGCGGCTTGCGCGCCCGGCCGCGAGCATAGGCGAATTCCTCGGTGGCCCAGGGCCTGCGCCGCCGAATCTTCCCCGTTACGACCGGAGCGTCGTATGTCTTCTGAGCCTCGGTGCCCTCGCCGGTCAGGCGCGCCTTGACCGCGGAGGCGGGTGCGATACCTTCGAGCTGGTCGGTAAACAGCCCGGAAAACCACGACCGCCGCATTTCGCCGTCGGAAACAACGTCGAGGCCGACCGCCTCCTGCATCGCGATCGCCGCGTCTACGCATCGATCTTCGATTCGCTTGAGTTCAGCAACTGAAATTTGCCCCTTCGCGAAGGACGCGCGCGCATCCTTGAGAAACTCAGGGCGCAGCAGAGAGCCAAGCACGTCGGAACGATAAACAGTGCTCATCGTCTTGAAACTCCCTAAAGACACTCGCTCAGGACGGATCCGACCGGAATTGTCACGATGACTCTGATGCCCAAGCCGCTTGTAGCCCAAATCCGCCGCGTAACGGAAGGGCTGTTAGAGTCTTCCCGGAGCGGCATACGCCGCCATTGGAGGCGGGCCTGGATCGCACCGATGGCTGCGATGGCGGGTCGATGGTGTCTCCCGGCTCGCCTATGCTCGCGCCCGGCTTTTGCGAACATGAGAGGCACGTTACAATCCCGCCGCCATGTCAGCCCCAAAGTCTTACGTTGGTTGGATGAACCGGCACATCGGGTTCAACCCGCGTGCCCAGCAAAGCTCAAATGCACTTTCGGACTTTGTGGTAAGCGACCTTCGGAGCGCGTCGCAGCTGATTGACGCTGCACTGTCGTCGGGACTGCTCAAGGAGAAGAAAAACGCGGAAGTCTTTACGAACGTTGCGAACCGCAACGTGGATCTCGTTCTGCACACCGGCGACAGCGCTCTCGCCATCTCAGTGGTTGCTTCGGTCGAGAACAAATCCATCATGACGGCGCACGGGAAGGCCCGGAAGAACCGCCTGGGGGATTTGATCGCTTACTCAAACCATATGCACAACCATCGGCGTGATTGCATCGCCGCTGGCATCATTGTCGTGAACCTCTCGGCGGCCTATCGGAATCCCGACCCGTTCGCGAAAGAGCTTAGGCGCGCGAGGTTTGACGCGCAGAAAGTCGTAGCCGATACGATTCGCCTGTTCGCGGCTATGCCACTCAGGGATGAGCCGCACGAACCGTCGGATCAACCGGAAGCGCTAGCGGTAATCCTGATCGATTACGACGGTGTTGGCGAGGCTCGGTTAGTCACGGACATCCCGGCGCCTCAGCGTACGGACCCAACATGTTACGAAAATTTCATCCGGCGAATTGCTGACCTGTAAGCGAAGCGCTTCGGTCACCACCCATAGGCGGTTGACTGAAGAGGTCCGTCAACTCGTGTTCGAGCCGGGCTTTCGCCTTCTTGATATAAGACGGTTCGATCTCGACACCGACACTGTTGCGTCCGCATTTGGCGGCCGCGACAACTGTGGTTCCAAGCCCCATGAAAGGGTCGAGGACCGTATCGCCAACGAAAGAAAACATCCTCACTAACCGATACGCCAATTCTTCGGGGAACGGCGCGGGATGTTCGCGCGTGGACGCTCCCCCTAAGGTCCAAACCTGCTGGAACCAGGTCTGATGCTCGGCCTTGGTTAACTTGGATCCGACGCGCTGGGCTTCGGAGGGCTTCCGATAGCCGCCCGGTTTACGAAGCATCAGTATGAACTCAACGTCGTTCTTAAGAATAGCGTTAGGCTCGTACGGCTTGCCCAGGAAAGAGGAGCCGTTTTCTACCTCGTAGGTCGCATTTGCGATCTTATACCAAAAAATCGGACTCAGATTGTCGAAGCCGATTCGACGCGCACGCACTATGATATCGGCGTGAAGCGGCATCACCATGTGTCGTCCGTGCCTGCGCCGGGGCAAGCAAACATCGCCCACCACGCAGACCAGGCGGCCACCGGGAACCAGCACCCTATAGCTGTGGCGCCAGACCTTTTCGAGCTCGTCATGGAACCGCTCATAGTCCTGAATTAAGCCCAGTTGTCCCTGCCGTGAAGGATAAGCCTTGAGCGTCCAGTAAGGGGGCGAGGTCAGGACAAGATGGAGCGATTCGTCCCGCAGACAGTCGAGGTCGCGCGCATCGGCGTGGTAAATCGCGTGCGTCGTGCCGCGATGGTCGAGCGTGTATGCCGGCTCCATCGCAGCCATCTTAGGGGCCGAGGATCCACGGAACAAGCGTTTTTGGCAACTACGTAGGCCGGAGATCCAACCCCATCGGCGTCGTCATGCGCGTTGATGCATGGTTTGACTTACACCAGACCAGTTGCCAGACTGAGGCTTATAAGAGACTAAGAAGATAATATAAGTCTTGTATGTTTCAAAATGAAAACACGGAAAGAGCCCTGTTCCCAGCTTTTCTAGACCTTAATGGTGTTCCCTGCCTGGTGGTAGGCGGCGGCGCCAGCGCGCTTCGGCGGGTTCGCGAGCTGCTACGCGCCGGAGCGCGCGTGACGGTCGTCGCGCCACGGTTGGACCCGGGGTTTGCCGACCTTGGGAGCGGCCCGGCGATTTGCCACCTTGCGATGCGGTTCTGTCGGACCATGGTTGACGCGCAACGCTTCGTAGTCGCCGCCACTGATGACCCGGATGTCAACCGGGAGGTGACCGATTCGGCGCGAGAAGCCGGAGCATGGGTGAACGCGGTTGACGATCCCGCCGCGTGCACGCTGGTTGCGGCGGCGACGGTTGAGCGCCCTCCCATAACGGTTGCGATTTCCACCAGCGGTACGTCACCGACGCTGGCGCGCGAGCTTAAGGCGTTTCTGGAGGCGCTTTTGCCGCGCAATCTTGGCGAGTTGGGCCGGCTTGCGGCAAGTATCCGGCCACGCGTTAAGGGCGCGCTTGCGCCGGGGCCCAGCCGTCGCCGGTTCTGGGAGCGGATGCTGCAAAGCGAGGCGGCAAAGTTGGCCCTTGATGGCAGGCGCGAACAGGCCGAGCGCCGAGCGTCGGGCTTGTTGGTGGAAAGCGCCAAGGAGCGACCTTTGTCGGACGGCAAGGTGCCCCGGCACCTTGCGTTCGAG
>JAJYVB010000188.1:5520-6662 GCA_021792265.1 Deltaproteobacteria bacterium
ACAGCGGACTGGGCGTCGTCTATCTCGTCGGGGCCGGACCCGGCGACCCTTCGCTGCTCACACTGCGGGCGTTGAGCCTGATGCAACTGGCGGACGTTGTGCTGCATGACGAGCTGGTTTCGCCCGAGGTTCTGGCTCTTGCACGCGCCGACGCGCCTCGGATTGCCGTCGGCCGGCGCCGCGGAGCCCATCGGATGAGCCGGGACGGGCTGGACGGCCTGATGGTGCGGCTGGCGCGCCAGGGTCTGCGCGTGCTTCGGCTGAAAGGCGGAGACCCGCTGATTTTTGCTCGTGGTGGTGAGGAGATGGCGGCGCTGCGCGAGGCGGGAATCCGCTTCGAGGTTGTTCCGGGTATCACCGCGGCTCAGGGTGCTGCGGCGGCGTGCGGCATCCCGCTCACGCATCGTGACCTGGCCCATTCGTGCCTGATTGCCGCGGGCGAGCTGGCGAAAGATGAATCCAAATCCGAGGCGGTTCCGTGGGCAAGCGCTCAACAAACGATCGTGGTCTACATGCCGCTTGGACGCCTTGCTGAAACCTGCCGCGACCTCATTGGGCGGGGCCGTGCGCCGAGCACTCCAGCCGCACTGGTTTCCAAGGCAACGCTGTCGGACGAGCGGGTAGTCATGGCGGCTCTGGGGTCAATCGCTGCCGAAGCGCATCAAATCAAGGCGCCGGCGCTGCTGATCGTTGGCGAGGTTGTTCGGCTGGGCGGCGCGGTTTCACGCCGTGAGATGACAACGTCTCCTGATAGCGCCAGTGACGACATGGTTGGTCTCTGGCGCCTGTGGCTTAGGCATGGCCTGACGTCAGACGAGCAAGCGGCCCCACGTGCCATGTGAACGGAGGCGGCTCTCGTCCACGCCGATCGCGTAGGGTTTACGCGAGACCGATTTCGAGGCTTTCGACTTGCGCTCCGGACGGGTTCAGTCGCACGACCATATGGCAGCCGGAAGTTTCAAGAGTGAGGGCAAAGACCCCTGGGGCGCGCAGCGCAACACTGGCGTTGCGCAGCGACTGACCCCGCAGCCGGGCAAGCGCCGCGTTTAGCTCTTCGACGGTTGCCAGGATCGCGCACCCCTGCGGAGTCCGATGAAAAAGCCTCGCGAGCTGGAGCTCGGCGCCCGGACCGAAACTGGCGC
>JAJYVB010000189.1 GCA_021792265.1 Deltaproteobacteria bacterium
AGGGCTGGCGGGTTCTTAAACGGTTGATTGTGGCTGCGCACCGATTGGCGCTCCGGTGTGGGATAGTCATTCTGCCCAATCACTACTATACGCCAGTACCGGATCTTAACGAGCTGCGGCGCACGCTGGAGTTGTGGGCCAGGCCGTCGACGCTCGTTGGCGTGGACGTCAACACCGCTAAACAGCGTGCCAGCCTGTACGAGATTTGTCTGCCGTTTCTACAAGAGTACCGCGAGAACGCGGTTTTCAAGGGAGCCTGCAGCGAACAACGCGGCTTCGGCTTCGGCCCGGTGGAAGCCCAGGCACTGCATGGGGTGATCCGCCATTACCGGCCCAGCAGAATCGTCGAGGTTGGCTGCGGCATCTCGACCGCGTGCATGCTTGAAGCGGTGAGTCTGAACCGCGCCGGCTATGGCCGCTCATGCCAGATTACTTGTATTGACCCGCATCCGTATCAGTGGCTCCGAAAAGCGAACGTCGAGTTGCTGGCACAGCCGGTTCAGTCGGTGCCCCTGGAAGTGTTCGACCTTTTGGAAGCCAACGATTTGCTCTTCATAGACTCTTCTCACGCGGTGAAGACCGGCAGCGATGCCAACTTTCTCATTCTTGAAGTGTTGCCGAGGCTTAAGAGTGGCGTGATTGTCCACTTTCACGACATCTTTCTGCCGTACGACTACCCGCGGGATGCCCTGCACTCATTGTTTCAGTTTCAGGAGACTGCCCTTTTGCACGCTTTTCTAATTGACAATGAAAGAGTGTCTATTCTGTTTGCTTTGAGCTTGTTGCACTACGAGTGTCCTGATTCCTTAAAGAAAGTGTTTCCCAGGTATCGTCCTGCGCCGGACAGGGACGGACTTGCCGAGTGGGAGACGGCGGCGCGGGGCAACTTTCCTTCTTCGCTCTACCTGCGGATAGGGCCCGGCAAAAAGGGTGAGTCTGGGCGGGCAAAAAGGGCCGCGTCACCGCCAGCGGTGTCTTGGGGCTAGGGGCGTAGGACGGGCGTATAAGCGCGATGAACGAGGCCGTGTTAGCTGAGCTTAGAGGCGTGCTCGCTGAGGAAGGTAGCGAGAAGAGCGCGCTTGGCGGCAGCCTGCCATGGCCGTTTCGCGACTTGGCGGAGGGTCTCGGCGAGGTGAAATATTGCCTCCTGCACGGGGAAGACACGCTGGCGGAACAGGTGGCTTCTGATATCGATATCGCGGTTGGCCCGGGCGGCCTTGGCGTTGTCGCGAAGGTATTGGAGCGTTGCGCAACGCCTATTCAATGTTTTCGCTACGAGGCGACGGGCTTCTTTTTCGTCTGTCGCCCGCGTGAGTTGGAAGGTGAGCGACGGCCCGTCTGCGTGGACGTTATTACGGACTATCGCCACGACGGGCGAATTTTTCTTGCGAGCCACGAGCTGCTCCACAACTGCCGTTCCTGGCACGGGCTTTGGTTGGCAGGACCCGAAGCCGAGTTCGCCTATTTGCTACTCAAGCAGGTGTACAAGGGGGTATTCGCCGAGCATCACAGGGCGCGTCTCCAGAGGCTTCTGCTGACGCTAGGTTTAACCGGCCGCCAGATTCTGCGCGCGAGGTTTGGCAGCGAATCGGGAACGCGCCTGGGTGAATGGATCGCGCATGGCGACTGGGATTCAGTCGCGTTGGGTCTCGCTGAACTCAGGAGGGCTTGCCGCCGCGAAGCCTTCAAGCGCTGCCCGACTAACAGCCTGCGCTATTTGGCAGGCGAAGCGCGCCGCTGCGTTGAGCGTTGGCGGCGTCCCACCGGTTTGCTGGTTGCTGTCCTGGGGGCAGACGGCACGGGCAAAACCACCTTGATCGACAAATTAAAGGCTGACTGTTCAAGTGAGTTCCGGCGCGCTGAAACCTTCCACTGGCAACCCTATCTGTTTTGGACGCCGGCGCTTCGCGGGCGGATCGACGATCCCCACGGTCAGGAGCCGCGAGGCTTGGTTTTGTCGGTGGCCAAGCTTGCCTACTACTTGGCCGACTTCACACTCGGTTATGCGCTGAAGCTTAAGCCGCGGATGGCCCGTTCGACGCTGGTGCTGTTCGACCGATACTATCACGACCTGCTCGTTGATCCGTGCCGGTACCGTTACCGTGGTCTGCAGCGGTTAATCAGGCTCGTCTGCGGCCTTATACCGCGTCCCAACCTGTTTCTGATTCTCGACGCGCCATCGGCGGCCGTGCTCGCGCGCAAACGCGAGCTTCCGGGAGACGAGGTGCAGGAACTGCTCGCGGGTTACCGAAGATTGGCCGCTCAACTTCCCAATGCCTACGTCCTCGATGCTTCCCGGCCCCCGCGCGAGGTAGCGGCATGCGCGCGTGAAATCCTGGATCGGCTTCTGCGTGAGCGTTACCTGGAGCGGCGTAACACGCTGCCTTTCGATAATGGCCGAGAGGACGCAATCCGGGAGTTGGCGGCGCGGCTTTTGGGAGTGGCGCCGCGCTTTGAAAAGAGGGTGGGGGCTGGCGGCCGATCGTTTCTGCGCATCTCATTGCGCTGGGGTCGCGGGTATCTGATTGGATGCGACAGCAAAGCCAGCGTTGCGCGAGGACTGGAGATTTATTCGCCGCACCGGTGGATAGCGCGCCTGGCCAAAAGGTTCATGAGGGTCGCGTTGCGATTTCGAATCGGGCGGCGGCTTTGGCCCCGGGTCGAACTTCCAGTGAGCGCATCCGTTAACGGCTCTCGCACGGCCGAACCTTCGCTGTTCGAGAGTCTGGGCGAGATCGTGGGGAGGTCCGACCTAGCCTTCGCCGTGTCATTGGGAACTGCGGGACCGTCGCGGAAACCAGTGGTTCAGGTTATGACGCGTAGCGGAGAGATTATCGGCTACGCAAAATCCGGTTGGAACCGCGAAACGGACCGGCTGGTTGCGCGCGAGGCGCTGTTTTACGAACGTCTGCGCCGCCGCAACGCCCCGTTTGCCTTCCCAAGAATGCTTTACGCAGGGCGGCGCGGCGGCCATTTCGTTCTGGTAGAAGCGGCCTGGCCGGGAAACGTACGTTCAGCGCCTCGCGACTTCGGTGACGGCTACCTCAGCGCCTTAGAGGTGTTCGCCAGGTTCAACGCTCGCCCGCTACAAATCCTTCGCAGCGGCTTTTGGCGAAGTTTATGTAAACGGGCTGCGGCGCTTCAGGACCGCTATGCACGTGCGTTGCTCGGGCAGGGGTTGGCGGCGATTCAGGAGTCCTTTGGCGGCATGGTATTGCCGTTTCATTTGGCGCACGGTGATTTTACGTCATGGAACGCGGTGCTCGTCGACGAGCGACTGTCTTTTTTCGATTGGGAGACCGCGAACTGGAGCGCTCCGGCCGGATTCGATCTGTGCCACTTCTTTGTGCAAAAGCTCAACACGGTCGAGCATCGTTCGCCGTGGGCAATCTGGAAGGCGTTTCGCGACCAGCACCGCGGCCAGCCGGGCTACTGGCTAATGCAATACCTGGATCGCATCGCACTGTCCTTCGAAAGGCCGGACGCCCTCCTGTTGATGTACGTTTTGGATCAGCTAGCAGCTTCAGCCGCCGATCCGAACGGGCTGGCTAACGTTCAGTTCCTCGCGGCACTCGCCCATCTGTTGATGGACGGGTGTTCCGTGACCGCGCGAGCGATCGCATGAGAGTGCTGGTTTCGGCATACGCCTGCGAGCCAGGACGAGGCTCCGAACCCGGGATTGGATGGAACTGGGCAAGGCAGATTGCGCGGTTTCATGAAGCCTGGGTGATTACGCGCGCAAACAACGCGCCAGTCATTTATCGGGAACTGGAACGGCATCCGATGCCTAGCGTTCATTGGGTTTTCTTCGATTTGCCGAGGGCGGCGCGCTTTTGGAAGAAGGGACCGCGAGGCGCACGGTTGTATTACTACCTTTGGCAGGCATCCGCACTGGCGGCAGCGTCGCGGCTCGCAGGCAAAGTGGGGTTTGACTTGGCGCATCACGTAACCTTCGGCCAATACGCCCGACCGAGTTTGCTCGCATTTCTGAAGCTCCCCTTCGTTTGGGGGCCGCTCGGCGGCGCCGAGGCCGCGTCTTCGGCGTTGGTGAGTCTTGGCGGCTTGCGGGCGCGGGCCTTTGAAGCGGCGCGGCGAGTGAGTCGAAGTCTCGGCGAACGAGACCCGCTAGTGCGCGCAACTGTTCGCCGGGCCGCGGTGTGTTTGGCCTCAACGGAAGAGACGGCCGTGCGGCTGCGGGTGCTCGGTGCTCGCCGCGTCGAAGTGCACTCCTGCTGCGGCCTGCCACCTGAAGATATCGAAGTGTTGGGCGGAGCGCCCTATCGCAGCGAGTTGCCTTTCAGAGCGATGAGTGTAGGCCGGTTCGAGCACTGGAAGGGTTTCCATCTTGGTTTGCAGGCGTTTGCGAAGATCCAAGCGAGAGTGTCCGAGAGTGAGTACTGGTTGTTTGGCGAGGGCCCCGAACGCCGCAGTCTGGAGCGGATGGCGCAACGATTGGGCCTGGGCGGTAAGGTGCGGTTCTTGGGCAATCGGCCGCGACCGGAAGTGCTCGGCGCGCTGAGCGAGTGCGACACGCTGATCCACCCAAGCCTGCACGACTCGGGTGGCTGGGCGTGCACGGAGGCGATGGCGGCCGGCCGCCCCGTCATTTGCCTCGACCTGGGAGGGCCGGCGCTGCAAGTGACAGCCGAAACCGGCATCAAGGTACCCGCCGACAATCCCGATTCAATTGTTGCCGGGCTGGCAGATGCGATGCTGCGCGTTGCCGTTGACCGCGATGCGCGGCGTTCGATGGGAGAAAACGGGCGAGCGCGCGTGAATGCTTGCTTCGCCTGGCAGCGCAAAGGGGAGTTTCTCAACCGTCTGTACGAGCAGATTGTTGGGCAGCCGGCGCCAGCTCAGTCGGAAAGCGAAAAATCGTCCGAACTATTCATGCAGGCGGTTCGATGACACCGTTCACCAGGTCATCATCCGAAACGGCGCTGTTCGTAACGCTTCTGCTCATGCTGAGCTTTGCGCTTGGCGTCGTTGGGGCCTTCTATCCGATGCTCCTGCCGGGAGTCGCCGCACTTGCCGCGCTGGCGCTGGTAATCTGTTTCATACTGCTCGGACCAACGCGCGCGCTGGAATACTCGTTCTTCCTTTTGCTTCTGGCCAGCACCAAGTTCCGCAACCGCGACCCCTACCTGACGGTTTCGGGAAGCATCGACGCTCAGATCGCGTTCGAACTCCTCTGCTACGCTTTTATTGGCACTGTGGTCGTTGTCAATCTGTTCGATGGCGTGCCCGGCCGCCGCAAGGCCACAGGTTGCGAGGTGCTGCTCTTTCTGTATGCGTTGTTTGCATTCTCGTCGGCTGGTTGGTCTGTGCACCCGAGCCTCACGGCTGTGCGTGGCGCACAGCAACTAGTTTTATTTCTCTTTCTTTCTACCGCCGTTCGAAAGCTTGGGCCCGAGAAAACAGTTTGGATAGCCAGCTCTACCCTGGTCGTGTCGGTCGTGCTGTTCGCTACGATGGCATCGATCTTTCCCTGGGCTAACGGCACCAAGTCCGGATACCTGGGTTATGCGCGCTTTACGTGGTTCGGCGTCCACCCCATCACAGCTGCCAACGAGTGCGCCGCCGCGCTGGTTATGGTCGTTGCGGCGGGCTTGTTCGGAGAAGGATCGTGGCAGCGCCGCTTGGCAGGGCTGCCGCTGTGGGCTTACATCCTGCCCTTAATCTATTTCCTGCTCGCCACGGGCACCCGAGCTTCTCTGGCAGCAGCCTTGACGACCGCCGGCGGTCTGGTGGCCGTCCGCCACATTAAGCGCGACGCGTTCTCTGGCCCGATGTTCACCCGGTCAGCCAGGCGGATGCTGGTCGCTGCGGCGTTCATTGTGCCCGCTTTGGTCGCGGTGCATGTCCTGCACATAGGCCTTCACGAAATTCTTTACCGAAACGACTCGCAGGCCGACCTGTCGCAGCTCAACGGGAGGACGGATCTGTGGCCTGCGGTCTTGAGGCTCATCGCCCAAAAGCCCTTGTTCGGCTGGGGTTTTTGGGGAACCGCCCAATTGCTTTTGGCGATCCTGCCTTGGGCCGGCGAAACTCATGACGCGTTGCTTCAGTCGTTGCTGGATGTCGGCATGGTTGGGTCTATTCTTCTTTGGGTACCAGTCTTTTTTACGCTTTTCGGAAGAATAACTTCGTGTGCGCAAAGCTCTGGTGGAAGATCAGCGTGGTATGTAATTGCGGTCAAGGCAATGCTCGTTCTGGTGCTGATTGAGGGAATTACGGACGAGGTGTTCGTGTCCTTTGTGGGATTCGACGCTGTACTTACTTACGCGTGTATCTTTGCTTACCAGTTTTTGAAGTCTGAGTCCGCTACGGACGCAGAAGCGTCGTTTCGCTCCGTAGCGCCGTTCGCAAAGAAAGAGCGACGCGTCAGGTTGGCGGGTCCGACTGCGGTGGCCGGCTGAACGAAAGGCGCCTTTAGGCGGTGCCATAGGCAAGTGAAGCGGGACCAAACAACTAATGCTGAGGGCAGGCAGCTCGTTTTTAAAAAGCGGCCGGGCTTTCTGGCGTTTGGGCCTGGGCGGGATCCGGGGCGCCTCGGCTCGTTTGT
>JAJYVB010000190.1 GCA_021792265.1 Deltaproteobacteria bacterium
AGGACTGGCGCGCTGCGGCGTCTGCGAACTCGTAGGGCTCAAGCCGCCGGAGCGCCTCGGAGAGTTTGCCCGGCAAACGTTCAAGCTCGCGCCGGCTGCGCTCGAACGCGCCGGCTTCCGACCGCGTAGCCGACTCCAGCCTGCGGCGCTCGCGCGCCAGCAGGTCGGCCAGCATCCGTTCGATGTCCGAAAGCGCTTCCCGCAGATTGCATTCGCGGTAGCGCCGGCGCATCTCGTCGCGCAGCCGCTCGAGCAATTGGTCGACGCCGGGGACTTGGCGGTTGTCTATCTCAAGGCCCTTGCGCTTTATCCAGTCGAGTGCCTGACCCACGTCGCTGGTATGAGCCAGCACGTCGGCGAACTTTTCGAACAGCCGCTGGCCGTCCAGGCGAGGGCGCTGCGTCCCATCCCAGCGCGTGTAGCGCGCTACCAGCATCGGGTTCGCCTAAGCGTGGTAGGAAGAGCGCCCGCCGCGGCGTTCCTTGTTAAGCTTTTGATGGAGATGAAGGCCCTCGAAGATGAACTCTATAGCAGCGGCCTTCAGGCCGTTGGTTTCCAGCGGACCCAGCCGGTCCAGCGCCGCGCCGAGCCCCGGCACTTGACGGATCGCGTCGAGATAGTTGGCGGCCAAAACGCTGTCGCCGACCTCGACGCTCCACCCCTGGCGGAATTGCTCTACGACCGCTGACAGCTCCTCAGTCCGAAAGTAGCGGTCGAAGGTTTTGAGCACCGCACGGTTGGTCAGCCGCTCGATAAGCTCGGTTTCGTTTCTTTCCTCGCCCGAGTACTCGGGCTCGATCTTTCCCGCGGTGGCAGAGTAAGTTGCGGCCAGGTCGCTAAGGCGTGGAGCGATCTCGTTCTCCCCGTTTCTTATCGCGCGCTTTTCGGCGTTGGAGATCATCGCTTCGAGGTTGTTGATCGTCATCCGCACAGAGACGCCCGAGCCCTGGTTGATCTCGGTCGAACTGCGCGCCTCGAAGGTAAGCTGGGCGAGGATCTCTTTCAGGAACGTGGCTAGCCTGGGCGGCGGAGTGCCGTCGAGCGGATAGCTGCACTCCTGCTCCATGATGGCGATCTCGTCCGCGATAGTTTTTGGGTAATGAGTCCGGATCTGGACGTCGAAACGATCCTTGAGCGGCGTGATGATTCGGCCGCGCGAGGTGTAGTCCTCCGGATTGGCGCTGGCCACGAACACCACGTCGAGGGGCAGGCGGATCTTGTAGCCCTTTATCTGGACGTCTTTTTCCTCCATCAGGTTGAACAGCCCGACCTGCACCTTCTCGGTCAGATCGGGGAGCTCATTGACCGCAAAGATTCCCCGGTTGGTGCGCGGGATGAGTCCGTAGTGAATCGTTTCTTCGTCGGCGAGGTAGCGCCCCTCGGCAACCTTGATAGGGTCGATCTCGCCGATGAGGTCGGCGATCGAAACGTCCGGGGTTGCCAGCTTTTCGCCGTAGCGCGCCTCGCGCGCCAGCCACGCGATCTCGAGCTCGTCGCCGCGCTCCCGCGCCATCCGCCGGCAGCGCCGGCAAATGGGCTCATACGGGTCGTCGTTGATCTCGCATCCGGCGACTGCTGGAACGTGCTGGTCGAGCAATCCTGTGAGTGAGCGGATGATGCGCGACTTGGCCTGGCCGCGCTCGCCGAGGAGGATCATGTGATGGCCGGCCAGGATCCCGTTTTCGATTTCCGGCACCACTGTCGATTCGTAGCCGATGATCCCGGGAAGCACCGGCTCGTGACGTTTCAAGCGCTCAAGCAGG
Source organism: Deltaproteobacteria bacterium (assembly GCA_021792265.1). Taxonomy (GTDB): domain Bacteria; phylum Desulfobacterota; class Binatia; order Binatales; family Binataceae; genus JAJYVB01. The sequence continues at coordinate 1,764 of JAJYVB010000190.1, forward strand.
TTTCGGCGCAGCTCCATCCGTACCGGCTGAGTCCGATAGCCGGTACGGCGCAGCTCCCCCAGGGTTCGAATTGCAAGCAGCCTTTCGTCCATCGCCGAGATGCCCCTGCGGGGCTCTCCAGATTTATGATATAGGCCCGTCGCTGCCCGCAAAACGAGGTGCCAGCACGCGGAAGGTCTCGGCCAGATGCTGAGAGATTACGCGAATTCCCGCCACCGCAGGCATGAAGTTGGCATCGCCCGCAAAGCGCGGCACGATGTGCCAGTGCAAATGACCGGCGAAGCCTGCACCTGCGGCCTGTCCCAGGTTGGCGCCCAGATTGAAGCCCGCCGGATGCAACGCTGCTCGCAGGCGCACCACCGCGCCGGTAACCGCCTCAGCGAGCGCCGATCGTTCCTCGCGGCCCAGGAGCTCGGGCGACGAGACATGACGGCGCGGAGCCACCAGCAGGTGACCGGCATTGTAGGGATAGCGGTTGAGCATCACGAGGTAAATCTTGTCGGCGCAAAGGATAAAGCGCCTGCGCCGCGCGGCGGCGCTCAGATGGCTAACGCAGAAGATGCAGCGTTCCTGCCCGCGGCGCGCTCGCGTGATGTACGCTGAGCGCCAGGGCGCCCAGAGCGGCGAGCCCGCGCCGCAAGCGTCAGCCAGCGTGGTTTCAACTTTAGGACGCGCGGAGCGGCGCCCCATTAACCCGCTGCCTTAGTTCTTTGCCCGCGCGAAAGAACGGGATTTGCTTGGCCCTGATTTTTATCGGGGTCCCGGTTCTGGGGTTCCGCCCTTCGCGGGCCGCGCGCTTCCTGATGTCGAAGGTGCCGAAGCCGCGAATCTCGATACGTTCGCCTCGCGCCAGAGCGTGGGCCATCGCGTTGAACATCGCGCTGAGGCTCGTCTCCGATTGCCGGCGCGAAAGCCCATGGCAGCGCGCCAGCACCTCCTCGATGATTCCGCGCTTGGTCATGCTCGAACTGCTCCCCCGGGTCCGGCCCGTTTCGGACCGCCTGCCTAGCGGTCGCGTCCCTTGCCACGCACCGCCGGGCGGTCGCCCTCCTCACGGTCGAGCCGCAGTTCCTCGTTCAGAATGTCTTCTAGCGAGAAGCGCGCAGCCTCGTGCTCGCGCTTGAGATAGGCCTGCATCTCCTCGCGCTCTTCGTGCTGCTTGAGTGCCCGGATGGAGAGGCCGATGCGCCGTTCCTTGGGGTCCGCCTGCACGATGAGCGCTGAAACCGTATCGCCGGCCTTGAAGAGCGACGAGGGCTTGTCCACTCGCTCGGAGCTGAGCTGAGATACGTGGATTAGCCCCTCGATCCCTTCTTCTATCTCGACGAAAACCCCGAAGTCGGCTACCGAGCTTACCTTGCCGCTAACCTTGCTCCCGATCGGATAGCGCTCGAGAACGCTCTGCCACGGGTCGGGCGTCACCTGCTTGACGCCCAGGCTTACCCGCTCGTGATCGGCGTCGATCCCGAGCACGACCGCCTCCAACTCGTCGCCCTTCTTACAGTAGTCCGAAGGGTGGCGGATCTTTTTGGTCCAGGAAAGGTCGGAAATGTGGACCAGGCCGTCGATGCCAGGTTCGATCTCGATGAACACGCCAAAGTCGGTGATTGACTTGACTTTGCCGCGGACGTGGCTCCCCACCGGATGCTTTTCCGCCAGTGCCCGCCAGGGATTGGGTTCAGTCTGCTTGAGCCCGAGCGAGATGCGCCGGTTGGCCTCGTCGACCCCCAGCACCTGCACCTCGACGCTATCGCCTACGCCCACCACCTTCGACGGATGAATGGTGCGCTTGCTCCAGGTCATCTCCGAGACATGAATCAACCCCTCGACGCCCTTCTCCAGCTCGACGAAGGCGCCGTAATCGGTCACGCTCACGACCTTGCCGTGCAGGCGCTCTCCGACCGGATAGGTCTCGGCGGCGCGGGTCCACGGATCGGCCATGATCTGCTTCATCCCGAGGGAAACCCGCTCCCGCTCCGGGTCGTACTTGAGCACGACCACCTTCACCTTGTCGCCCACCTTGAGTACTTCCGAAGGATGCTGCAGGCGGCCCCACGACATGTCGGTGATGTGGAGCAGGCCGTCGATTCCTCCGAGATCGACGAAGGCGCCGTAATCGGTGATGTTCTTGACCGTTCCCTCCAGAACCACGCCCTCCTGAAGCAGTCTCAGGGTCTGCTCCTTGAGCGAGGCGCGTTCGCGTTCGAGTACGGTGCGGCGCGAGACTACGACATTGGCGCGAGCGCGGTTGAACTTCAGGATTTGAAAACGCGCCCGCTGGCCGATGTAGCGGTCGAGATTGCGGGCCGGCCGAATGTCGACATGAGACCCCGGCAGGAAGGCCGGCACGCCAATGTCGACCTTCAAACCGCCCTTTACCTTTCCCAGGATCAGCCCCTCGATAAGGGTTTCGGTCTTGTAGGCACGCTCCAGCTCCCGCCAGACCTTGAACTTCTCGGCCTTGGCGTGCGACACGATGACCGTGCCCTGTTCTGTCTCCGTGCCTTCGAAATAGACATCGACCTCGTCGCCCTCCTTGACGGTGACGTTGCCCTCCGCATCAAGGAATTCGCCCAGGGGCGCCTGGCCTTCGCACTTGTAATTGATGTCGATGATGACACTGTCGCGAGCGATTGCGAGCACCCTGCCAACGAGCACATCGCCCGGCCGTGGGGCACGCAAACTCTGCTCCATCAGCGACTCAAAATCATCGGTTCCTCCATTAAGTTCGTCCGGCAAAACCTTCTCCATTTAGTTGGGACCTTCCGAGAGAGACTTCGAGGCTAACAGCAATGCTTACAGCCGGGGATGACTGGTTTCAAGTCCCGGCGTTTCACTAACGGCCCTTGACTACAGCGCTCAGCCGCGCAACGACCTGCTCGATTGTAAGCCCGGTCGAGTCGATAGCCTGCGCGTCGGCAGCCTGCCGAAGCGGCGCCAGCGCCCGCTCGCGGTCTCGCCGGTCGCGTTCCAGAAGCGCTTCCAGAGCTTCCTCCACAGTGCATTTTACTCCGTTTGCCGCCAATTCGCGCGCCCTGCGCGCCGCGCGCTCGCGCGGGTCGGCGTCGAGGTAGAACTTGAATTCGGCGTCCGAAAAGATCGCAGTGCCGATGTCCCGGCCCTCCATCACGACGCCGCCGTTCGCGCCCGCCGCGCGCTGAAGCTCGCGCATCCGTGCCCGGACCACACCCAGGGTTGACAGCCGCGAGGCCAGGTCACCCAGCGCCGGTTCGCCAAGCTCGCCGGTTACGTCGCGCCCGTCCAACATCAACCGTGGCCCGTCAACTTCCAGGCGCAGCGTGGCGAGCATCTGTTCAAGCCGCTCCGTGGCGCTGGCCGCCGCTGGGTCGATACCCTGGCTGCGGGCAGCCAGCGCGACCGCCCGGTACATTGCCCCGGTGTTGACGTAGGTGAAGCCGAGCTCGCGGGCGAGTTCGCGCGCCACCGTCGATTTGCCGGCGCCTACCGGCCCGTCGATCGCGACTATCGGCCGCCGACGCTTCACTTGAGCAGCTCGCGCATCGCGCGCCCTCGCAGGAAGAGCTCGGCCAGCCGCCCGCTATCGCCATGCTCGACCGCCGCTCGAAAACTGGCCAGCATCGCCGCATATCGGTCCAGCGCCGACAGGATCGCGGCGCGGTTGGTCAGGCATATATCGCGCCAGATTTCGACCGAGGACGCCGCCAGCCGCGTCGTGTCGCGCAGCCCGCCCGCTCCGTAGTCCACTGCCATGCGCTCCTCGACGCGTTCCTCGAGCAGCGCCGCCCCCAGCGCACTGGAAACAATTTGCGGGAGATGGCTTGCGAGCGCCAAAAGCGCGTCATGCGTCTCGGGCGCCATCCGCTCCACGCGCGCCCCGGCCGCCTGCCAAAGCGCCTCGATTCGCTCGATAGCCGCCGGGCTGCTACGCTTCGACGGCGTTACGATTGCGCGGTGCCCTTCAAACAGGGCCGCATCGGCAAAAGCCGCGCCGCTTTGCTCCCTGCCGGCCACCGGATGGACTGCGACCAGCGCCATCCGGGAGGCGAGCAGCGGTTCCAGCTCCTGCACCACCCACCCTTTGACGCTTCCGACGTCGCTTACCACGGCCTCGGCCGGCAGGTAGGGCACCATCGCAGCCAGCACCGCAGGCATCTGGCGAAGCGGCGTTGCGAGCACGACCAGGTCGGCGCCCTTGGCGGCGCTCGCTGCGTCGGTAAGCGCCTCGTCGATTATCCCGCGTTGAAGCGCCAGGCTAAGGTTGGCTTGGCCTCGCCCAAGGCCGACTACGCGGCCTACCACCCCCGCCCGTTTCGCGGCCAGAGCGAGCGAGGCGCCGATGAGCCCCACGCCGCATACCGTCATCTGCCGGAAAAGCAATTGCGCCATGGCTTGAATCCATGCCCATGCGGCTCCGACCGTCCATGCCTGCGCCACAGGCGCCATCGGGCCGGTGCGCAGGCCGGAGCGGTACGGCCAGTTGGCTCCCCGACGTTCGCCAACTGGCCTTGTGCCGCGCTTCAGGCTGCTTTCTTAAATATTTTCCCCAGTGCCGCGATGAGTTTTTGGTTCTCCGCTTCGAGGCCAACGCTGATTCGCACGTGGCGCGGAAGCTGGTACCCGTCCATCGGGCGGACGATGACACCCTCGCGCAGGAGCCGTTCGAAGACTTCGCTGCCGCGACCGACGTCGGCCAGAACGAAGTTTGCATGGCTTGGGACGAAAGCGAGACCCAGGGCGCGGAACTCACGCTCGAAGTAC
>JAJYVB010000191.1:0-825 GCA_021792265.1 Deltaproteobacteria bacterium
TTCGCGCCCGCCGCCAGGCCCAAGCGTTACCAAAAAGTCAGCACCGGAAATCAGCGCCGGGTCATGCTCAACGACGACTACGGTGTTGCCAAGGTCTCTCAGTCGGCGCAAAACGTCGAGCAGGCGGCGAGCGTCGGCAGCGTGAAGGCCGACGGTCGGCTCGTCGAGCGCGTACAGAGTGCCGGCGAGCAGGCTTCCCAACGCGCTTGCCAGATGAATTCGCTGGGCTTCCCCGCCCGAGAGCGTACGTGCCTGACGTTCCAGCGTAAGGTACCCAAGTCCGACGTGGTTAAGGTAGCCGGTGCGATTTATCAATTCGCGCAGCAGGACCTTCACCCGGCCGTCAGCGCGACGCTTACGGTGCAAACGCGTGAGCCACGGTTCGAGATCGCGGATCGGCATTTGGCCGATCTCTGCGATGGTTTTGCCATTCAAGCGCACGTTGAGAGCCTCTGGCCGGAGCTTTGTCCCACCGCATCCGGAGCATGGAACGAAACGCCGATAGCGGGCGAGCAGAATCCGTACATGGGTTTTGTAGCGACGCTTTTCGAGCCAGCGGAAAAAGCCGAGCACGCCGGGCCATCGCTCCTCTCGCCCATTGGCAGTGCTGTCCCGCGGCTCGCCGTGGAGCAGCCAGGCGCGTTCCACCTCGCTCATCTCGGCAAAGGGAACGTCCCGGCGGACGCGCCGCCGCCGCGCACAACTCAGCATCCACTGCTGCATCTCGCGGTAAGCCGGCGTTCGCCACGGAGCGACGAGGCCGTCGCTCAGGGACCGTCGATGGTCGGGCAGCACCTTCTCGAGATCGAGTTCCACGATGCGCCC
>JAJYVB010000191.1:835-6495 GCA_021792265.1 Deltaproteobacteria bacterium
CCCGAAGCCCTCGCACTGCGGGCATGCGCCAATCGGGCTGTTGGGCGAGAACAGCGCTGCGCTTGGTTCGGGAAAGGCACGTTCGCACTGTGCACAGTTGAAGCGGCGGTCGAAAGCAGTTTCGGCCTCGGGCTCGAAGCGGTCATCGCGCCGCAGGACCCGGACTGATCGGCAGCGCCCGCCGCCCACATAGAACGCGCGTTCCAGCGCTTCGCGGACGCGTTCGGCCTGTTGCAGCGACTCGACGGCAACCCGGTCGATAACCACGTTGAAAGCCGGTGGCGCAGCAGCGTCCGGCGAAAAACGCTCGACAAACTCCGCGGTCTCGACTATCGCGCCGTCCTCGTAAAGGCGATGGTAGCCGCTTTGGACGAGATACTCGGCTACGGAGCGCAGCGGACGCGAGTCAAGCCGGTAGGGCGCGACGAACAGGTAAAGGCCGGGGTTGCCAAGCACGCTCGCCGCAGCGGTTTCGGGCGTGTCGCAGCCGACTTCAGCGCCGCATCCCGGGCATCGGGTCACTCCCGCCGCCGCAAACAGCAAGCGCAGGTAGTCGTTGATTTCGGTTACCGTGCCGACCGTAGAACGGGCGTTGCGGATGGTGTTCTTCTGGCGCAGAGCAAGCGCTGGCGGGATGTCCGAGATCGTGTCAACGTCCGGCCGCTCGATCCGCTCCAGGAACAGCCGCGCGTAAGTGGAGAGGCTTTGAACGTAACGGCGCTGTCCCTCGGCGTAAAGCGTATCGAAGACGAGGCTCGACTTGCCCGAGCCCGACACGCCCGTTACCACGGTGAGCTTCCCGTGGGGCAGGTCGAGGGAGACGTCCTTCAGGTTGTGAGTGCGGGCGCCGCGGATGCGGATCCAGCGTTTCAAACGCCTCACGCCGGCGGCCGTCCGTTTAGCGGGGATCCTCCAGCGCTCTGGCTTTCTTGCGCCGCTCGCCGGGATACTCGGAAGCTACCTGCGCGTAGATCTCGGCGAGTTTGAGGTCGAAGCGGGCGCGCAGACGCTTGGCCTGGGCTTCATGCTGTTCCATCGGCAGGCCGGCAAGCCGTGCCAGGTCATCCTCGAGCCGATGAAGGAGCCGATTGCGCGCGAGCAAAAACTGATAACCGTTCATATGTGTAACCTGCGGCCTGGTCTGAAATATTTTAGTATATGCTATCTTTGCGATGAGCCAAGGGTGCGATAAAGAAGCCGCTTGCGTAACTTCGCCGCCACACCTGCAGTGGGAGCGTCGGCGTGCCAAGGCGGCTTTTTTTGGGCGCCTGGGCGGTGTGAGCACCGGTCCGTATAGCTCGCTTAACCTCTCGTCGGCGGTCGGCGACCAGCCGCGGCAAGTGGCCGAGAACTGGTCGCGTGTTCGCGGCACGCTTAGCCGCCAGGGAGAGCTTGCCCTGCTTCAGCAGGTCCACGGCGCGACGGTCTGGCCGATTACCCGGAATTCGGCCCGGGAAAAGCTTCGGGGCGACGCCATGGTGGCCAACGAAGCGGGCGTGGCGCTGGGAATCTTGACTGCCGACTGCGTGCCGGTTCTGATGCTCGACGCCGACGCCGGCGTGATTGGAGCATTGCACTCGGGATGGCGGGGAACGCTGGCGAATATTGCCCACGCGGGAGTGGACGCCATGGTGAATCTGGGTGCGCGTCCAGCTCGTATCGAGGTTGCAATCGGGCCGGCGATCGGCAAGTGCTGCTACGAGGTTGACGCAAGGCTCGGCGCACAAGTCGTCGCGGTGGCCCCGCCAGACGCGCGGGCTATTTCCGGAGGGAGGCCAGGAAAGGCTATGCTCGATTTGCCGGCTGTCGTAGGCGCCCAGCTAGTAGCAGCCGGTGTTGCGCCCGAGGCCATCACGACCGCCGGCAGGTGCACGCGATGCGCGAGCATGCTCTACTTCTCGCGCCGCGCAGCGGGTGGCGGGATAACCGGATTACAGCTTTCGTTTATCGAGCTGGTTGAGTAATAAAGGGTAAATGTCGGCCGATGAGGCGCAAACGGAAAAGCCGCAAAGCGGCGGGTAGCCTGATTCGGACAATCCGCAAGCCGACGGCCCCCCCTACGCGCGTGGAAGCCGAGCAGCTTAAGTATGATCGCGCCCGCGAGCGCGCTCGGCTCCGGCGTGCCGGCGTTTCCGAGGATGATGCGTCGAAGGCTGCGGAGAGCCGCCCGCGTCGTCAGGCGGCCCGCGGAGCGGATGCGGACGGCCACGCAGGGTCCGGCGAAACACCGGCAAATACTTAACGTGTTAGATGAGATATAGGCCAACTTGGAACATGGGACCGCGAGAGCTATGACCGACTTCAACCTGAGCGACGAACAACAGATGCTGCGCGAGGCCATCGCGGCTTTCGCCCGCGACGAAGTCCGGGCTGCGGCTCGACCCGCTGACGAGAGCGGGGTGATAGAGGAAAGCCTGGTAGGCCGGGCGTGGGAGCTGGGCTTGATTCGCGCGCCGATTCCCGAACGCTTCGGCGGTGACGGAACCCCGCGCTCCGCAGTAACTGGCGCGGTGCTTGGCGAAGAACTCGCGTGGGGCGACCTCGCGATTGCGCTCCACATTTTGTCGCCGGGCCTGGTGGCCTTTCCGATACTCGATATGGGTACCGAGGAGCAGCAGGCGCGCTACCTGCCGCGCTTCACAGCCGGAGCCTTTGCGGCGGGCTCGTCGGCTCTGCTCGAACCCACGTTCGACTTCGATCCCGGGGTGCTCGGCACGACAGCGGAGCGGGCCGGCGCAGGGTTCGTGTTGAACGGTTCGAAGTGCTTCGTCCCGCTTGCGGCGGCCGCGGATACGATGGTCGTTTACGCGGCTGAGCGGCCCGAAGCCGGCCTCGACGGAGTATCAGCTTTTTTGGTCGACCGTGAAGCGGCTGGTTTGAAGGTCGGCGAGCGTGAAAAAAACATGGGGCTGAAGGCGCTCGCGACCCACGAAATCGAGTTCAAGGCCTGCCGCATCGAAAACGACGCGCGACTGGGCGGCGAGCAGGGCATAGACTTCCGGCGGCTCATGAGCGAGCTGCGCGTCGGGCTGGCCGCGATGGCTGTGGGAGTGGCGCGCGCGGCCTTCGAGTACTCACGCGACTACGCCAAGGAGCGCCGGGCCTTCGGTGTTCCGATCGCTACCAAGCAGGCGATAGCCTTTATGCTGGCCGACATGGCGATCGAGGTGGACGCAAGCCGCCTGCTCGTCTGGGAGGCGGCCTGGCAGCTTGATTGCGGAACCAACGCACTGCGGGAAGCCTACCTGGCTAAGAACTACGTTGCGGCCGCAGCGCTTCGGGTGGCTGACAACGCGGTTCAAGTCTTGGGCGGCCACGGCTACATCCGCGAGCATCCGGTTGAGCTGTGGCTGAGAAACGCTCGCGGGTTTGCGGCCCTCGAGGGACTGGCGACGGTGTGAAGCGCGCCCGCCGGGCGCGAGGAGCCAACAATGATCGACTTCAAACTTGAACCGCAAACTGCCGAACGCGCGCGTCTATATCACGCAGTCGCTGAGCAGATGATGCGTCCGATATCGCGTGAGTACGACGAGCGCGAGCACGAGAAACCATGGGACTTCCTCAAGGCGGTGTGGGCCGCTACCCATCAAACCGAGCCGCGGGTGGGGGCAGGTGCGGAACGTAGCGGACCAAAGTTGCGCAACCTGTACACGATCATCACCGCCGAGGAGCTCTGCTGGGGCGACGCGGGTCTTTTCATCGCGATTCCCACCGCCGGGCTTGGCGGCGCGGCGATTATGGCGGCCGGCACCGCCGAGCAGAAACGCCGGTTTCTTAAGCCCTTCGACGGAGGCGAGCCGAAATGGGGAGCGATGGCGATCACCGAGCCTGGATGCGGTTCGGACTCGGCCGCCATTGCCACGACCGCCGTGCGCGACGGCGACAACTGGGTGTTGAACGGCACGAAGATTTTCTGCACCTCGGGCCAAATGGCCCTGGAGTGCTCGGAAGGGTTCGTGGTCGTATGGGCAACGGTTGACAAAAGCGCCGGCCGTGCCGGAATCAAGCCTTTCGTCGTCCCTCGCAACACGCCCGGGGTTACGGTCTCCCGGCTCGAGAAAAAACTTGGGATTCGCGTCTCGGACACGGCGCAAATCGTCCTCGACAACTGCCGCGTTCCGCTCGATCACATTCTCGGTTCGCCCGAAGTCGAGGTCGAGCACGGTTTTAAGGATGTCATGGCGACGTTCGATGCGACGCGTCCGATCGTTGCCGCAATGGCGATCGGCGTCGGCCGTGCGGCGCTCGACTTCGTACGGGATTTCTTCAAGGAACAAAACATACCCATTCGCTACGGAACGTCACCGCGTCGGCTGACGGCGATCGAGCGCGACTTCATGGAAATGGAGACCCAGCTTCAGGCCGCTCGCCTTCTAGCCTGGCGGGCAGCCTGGATGCTCGACATGGGACAACGCAACAGCCTCGAAGCCTCGATGGCTAAGGCCAAGGCAGGGCTGGCTGTGACACAGATCAGCCAGAAGGCGGTGGAACTCTTGGGGCCGCTGGGTTATTCGCGCAAGCTGCTTTTGGAGAAATGGATGCGGGACGCGAAGATCAACGACATTTTCGAGGGCACCCAGCAGATAAACCTGCTGATTGTCGCGCGCCGCATTCTCGGTTACAGCAGTCGCGAACTCAACTGAGCGCGCCCAAAGCGGCCGCTTCAGTATGCGGCCATTGGGCCGGAGCCGGATGTGTCGGCCGAGCTGGCGTCAGTAGAACCAGCGCCCGTGCTCCCAGTTGAAGATTTCGAGAGTGTTTGTGACGCTAACCGGCTTGGCTGCCGCGTGTTCCGCCTGTTCGACCGATTTGCCCAACAGGTAATAAGTGAACTCCTGATAGCGGACCTCGCCGATAGGCTGTCCCTCCGACTTCTTGCAAGTGCAGCTCGTGAGCGCGCCGTAACCCACGTAAGTGCCGGTCACCCATCCGTCCTTGCGCTGCCATGAAACGTGCTGGAGATTGTTCCTCTCGCGATCTTTGAGCTTCCGCTCCCAGTCCTCACAGAAGGCCGGGAAAACGGCCGCAGCACGAGCAAAGAGCCGGTCAGCACCGGAGCGCACTCGTCCACCGAGCCGCGCGCGCAGGCCTTTGGGCTTGGCGTTGGCGCTCCCGTCTGAAGCAGCGACGAGCCTGCCAGCCTGCGTTGTGTCAGACGCCTGACCACGGCTGTGCAGTCTCGAATCGACCGCCGATGGCATCGCGGCGGTGTTCTGCTGTGGCGAATTCGACTCGGCGTTTACGACATTACCGGCCACGAGTAGCAGGCCGACAAGTACAGGTCCTACAGACCTAGTGAAAAGAACCGCTCGTACACCCATTGCCCCCCCCTCCAGTGTTAACCGCGGCTTCGCGGGGCGTGACCCGTCTCGAGTCACGCCCCGAACTGATGTTAGTTCTCTTCGATTACCGCATTGACGCGCCTATTGATTGATCGGCACCAGCTCAACGCGCCGGTTTTGCGCGCGACCCGACTTAGTCTTGTTTGTGGCCACGAAATCGGTTTTGCCGAAACCGTGCGCTACCAAGCGATCCTGCGGGATGCCCTGCGCGGCAAGATAGTTCACCACCGAGTCAGCACGCCGCTGCGACAGCTTCAAGTTGTAGGCGGTAGAGCCAATCGAATCGGTATACCCATTTACGTCTACGCGCAGGTTGGG
>JAJYVB010000004.1 GCA_021792265.1 Deltaproteobacteria bacterium
GAGTTCGACGATGCCGGATGCTTCGTGGTGAACATGATGGGGTCGCCCGGGAGCGGCAAGACGACGGTGCTCGAGCGCACACTTTCCGCGTTGGACGGGGAGCTTCGTACCGGAGTGCTGGAAGGCGACATCCGCGGCTCGTTCGACGCGGACCGGCTGCGGCGCTTCGGGCTTCCAATCGCGCAGATAAACACGGACCCGCTATTCGGCGGCGAATGCCATCTCGACGCGCGCATGGTGCGTAACGCGCTTGCGTCGCTACCGCTTGGCAAGCTCGATCTTTTGATTATCGAGAACGTCGGCAACCTGGTGTGTCCGGCCGAATTCTGGGTCGGCGAGGACCGCAAGGTAATGGTGGCGAGCGTGGCCGAGGGTGAGGAGAAGCCGCTGAAGTATCCGCTGATGTACCGCCAGTCCGCCGTGCTGCTGCTCAACAAGCTCGACCTGATGCCGCACGTCGGTTTCGACCTGGCAGGTTTTCGCGAAAACGTTGGACAAGTTAATCCTACGCTGCCGGTTATCGAGATGTCGGCCCGAACCGGCGAAGGAATTGACGGCTGGGTTGAGTGGCTAAAGCGCGAGGCCAACGCTCGGGCTGCCTCGCGCAGGGAAAGGAGCGTGGAGCATGCGGCTCAAAGAGTCGGCGGTGCGGGCAAAGCTAACGGCCAAGGGGCGGGAGGATAGCTGGCCAGCGGGGTGGGCCGAGCTAGGCGTTTCCCGGCGCAGCTTCCTCAAGTTCTGCGCGTCGATGGCGGCGATTTTGTCGATGCCGCCGGCGGTCGCGGCGAAACTTGCCGAGAGTATCGAGAAGGCCGAGAAGCCAACACTTGTATGGCTGGAATTCCAGGACTGCGCAGGAAACACCGAATCGTTCCTGCGCGCCAGCCGTCCTACCGTTGCGCAGATCATCCTCGACAAGATTTCAGTCAATTATCACGAGACGATTATGGCCGCCGCAGGCCAGCAGGCGGAAGACGCTCTCGCCAAAACCGTTAAGAATCACGCCGGAAAATATATCGCCGCGGTTGAAGGTTCGATTCCGACCGGCGCGGACGGTGCCTATTGCGCGATCGGCGGGAAATCGGCGCTCCAGGTGGCGCGCGAGGTATGCGGCAATGCGGCTGCGACGATCGCGATCGGCACCTGCGCGGCTTTCGGCGGGCTTCCGGCTGCAAGCCCCAATCCGACCGGCGCTGTCGCGGTCGGTGACGCCGTACCGGGACTGAAAACCCTCATTAACCTTCCCGCCTGCCCGGCCAACGCGGAGAACATCACCGCGCTTCTTGTCTATTACATGACGATGAAGCAGTGGCCGCCCCTCGACCAGTACCGGCGCCCGCTCTTCGCCTACGGCAAGCTGATCCACGACAACTGCGAGCGCCGTGCTCATTTCGACGCCGGTCAATACGTCGAAAACTGGGGCGACGACGGCCATCGCCATGGCTACTGCCTGTACAAGATGGGTTGCAAGGGACCGGTCACTTTCCAGAACTGCCCGGTTATCCGATGGAACGAGGGCACGAACTGGCCCATCGGATGCGGCCATCCGTGCGTCGGATGCGCCGAGCCGAATTTCTGGGACAAAATGACCCCGTTCTACCGGCACCTGGAAAATATTCCCGGCTTTGCGGTTGGCACCGACGTTGACAAGGTAGGGCTCGGCCTGACGGCGGCGGTCGGCGCGACCTTTGCCGCTCACGGCGTCATCGAGATCGCAAGACGCAAGCTCGGCCACGGCCCCGACCAGGGCGAGGAAGGCAGGAAGGGGGAATAGGCAAGTGGCGCACGTCGTAGTGGACCCGATCACGCGGATAGAAGGCCATCTAAGAATCGAAACGGAAGTGGAAGGCGGCACCGTGCGCGACGCATGGTCGTCGTCAACGATGTTTCGTGGAGTTGAGATCATTTTGAAGGGGCGCGATCCGCGCGACGCCTGGGTATTTACGCAGCGGATATGCGGCGTATGCACGACGGTCCATGCGATTACGTCGATCCGGGCTGTCGAGCACGCAATTGGCGCCAACCCTCCGCCCAACGCCCGCCTCCTGCGCAATTTGATTATCGGTGCGCAGTGCGTCCAGGACCACGTAATCCACTTCTACCATCTGCACGCGCTCGACTGGGTCGATATCGTCTCAGCGCTGTCGGCGGATCCGGCGAAGACTGCGTCGCTTGCGCAGTCGATATCCGACTGGCCGATTTCGGGCCGTGCCTACTTCACGGACGTGCGCGCGCGGCTCAAGGATTTTGTCGCGGGCGGCCGTCTTGGCCCTTTCGCCAATGCCTACTGGGGCCATCCGGCCTACAAACTGCCGCCTGAAGCCAACCTGATGGCGGTTGGGCATTATCTGCAGGCGCTCGACTTTCAGCGACAGTTCATCCGGATGCACGCCATCCTCGGCGGCAAAAATCCTCATCTGCAAAGCTTCCTGGTGGGTGGAATGGCGACCCCAGTCGATGCCGACTCGCAAAACGCGCTCAACATGGGGACCATCGCGGAACTGAGCAAGCTGGTAGCCAGTGCGCGCGACTTCGTAACGCGAGTTTACATGCCGGATGTCCTTGCTATTGCCGCTTTCTACAAGGACTGGGCCGGGATCGGCGCCGGCGTGGGAAATTATCTCAGTTACGGCGAATATCCCGAGGACGACAACCCCAATCCGAACATGTATCTTCCCGGCGGCACGATCCTGAACCGCGATCTGGGCAAGGTTGCCCCGGTTGAACCCGATAAGATCTCCGAATACGTCAAGCACTCCTGGTATGACTACAAGGGCGGCGACGACAAGCCCCTGCCTCCGTTCAAGGGCGAGACCAGCCCAAACTATACGGGCCCCAAGCCGCCGTACGAGCGTCTTCATCTGGATCGGAAGTACAGTTGGGTCAAATCGCCGCGCTACGAGGATCATCCGATGGAAGTCGGCCCGCTCGCGCGGATGCTGGTTGCATACGCCTACGGGCGGCCGAGCCGGGTCAAGGAGCTGGTCGACAACACGCTCAAGGCGCTGGGGGTCGGGCCGCAGGCGCTGTTCTCGACGCTCGGACGCACTGCCGCGCGTGCGATCGAAAGCCAGGTAATCGCCGAAAAGATGCAGGACTGGGTTGCGGCGCTGGCCGAGAGCATGGCGCGGCGCGACTACCGAATCTGCGATAACTCGAAATTCGATCCTTCGACCTGGCCCGAGGAGTGCTGGGGCTCAGGGTTCCACGAGGCGCCGCGCGGCTCGCTCGGCCACTGGGTACACATCAGGAACGGGGAGATCGTCAACTATCAGTGTGTCGTGCCGACCACGTGGAACGCGGGGCCGCGCGATGCCCACGGCAAGCGCGGGCCGTACGAGGAAGCCCTGGTCGGGACGCCCATCGCCAAGCCCGATCAGCCGTTGGAAATTCTGCGGACGGTTCATTCCTTCGATCCTTGCCTGGCATGCGCCGTCCACGTGCTGGACACCGAGCGGCGCGAAATCGTGAAAGTGAGCGTGGTATGAGTGCCGCACTGGCAGCATCGCTGCCTGGGAGCAAAAGAATCCGCGTTTACGTCTGGGAGTTGCCGGTCAGGATCGCGCATTGGCTTATCTTCTTTTCGATCATGGTGCTGGCGGCGACCGGTTTTTACATCGGGCATCCGTTTATCTCCGTTTCCGGCATGGCGCGCGATCATTTCGTGATGGGCACCGTCAAGGTGGTCCACTTTTACGCAGCGATCGTGTTTACGCTGGCGGTGCTGTCGCGGCTTTGGTGGATGTTGATGGGCAACCGCTACGCGCGATGGAGCCAGTTCATTCCGGTCAGCGCGGCACGATGGCGCGACCTGCGCGAAACCGCTAAGTTCTACGTTTTCGCCCGGCGTGACCCGCCCCCCACCGTGGGCCACAGCGCGCTCGCCGGCGCCTTCTACGCCGTTATCTACGGCATCTGCCTCGTGATGATCGGCACCGGGCTGGCGATGTACTCGCCGATGGCGCCGCTGGGATCGCCGATGCGCTGGTTCTCGTTTCTGATCCCGATTTTCGGCGGCTTGCCAACGGCGCGCCTCATCCATCACATCGGGATGTGGCTGCTGCTAGCCTTTATGGTTCATCACGTTTACAGCGCGATTCTGTACTCGGCCGTGCAGCGTACCGGCACGGTCGAATCGATGGTTTCGGGCAACAAGTTCGTCGAGCCGGAGGCGCTCGCCGAGGAAGGCGATGACTGAGCGGTTGGGTCTTCTGGTGCTGGGCCTTGGCAACGTGCTGTGCGGCGATGACGGACTGGGAGCGGCAGCGGTTCATCTGCTGCAGCAGGCTTATCGCGTACCCGAGGGCGTACTTGTCATCGACGGCGGAACGCTCGGCCTTGCGCTTCTGCCGATGCTTCAAGACGCCGAGCAGGTGCTGATGGTTGACGCGGTACGGGCCCCCGGAGCAGAGCCGGGCACCGCGGTGCGTCTTGCGGGCATGGACGTTCCGCCTGCGGTACGCGAGCGTCTTTCGCCGCATCAGATTGGCGTTGCCGACCTGCTCGACGCCGCGCAGCTAATGGGATGCGGTCCGGGGAACATGCTCCTGGTCGGCCTGGTGCCGCACGACCTGGGACTGCGCGTTGGACTGTCGCCGGCGGTGGAACGCGCGATGCCGGCGCTTGTCGAAACAATCGTAGCCGAAGCGCGAGCGCTCGGATTCGAGTTCGTCCCAAGACCCCACGATGAACAAGCGCGTCGCCTGGATGGCGCTGACGGTGTGGTTTCTCTTCTCGGGCTGCGGAGGCCGGGACGCTGAGCTGCCCGCGCGGTACCGCAGGCTCAAGGTTCCCGACGGGCTGCTCGCCTCGGCCGCGGCACGCACGCGCGGTCGCACGCTCTTCCGGCAGCATTGCGCGATCTGCCACGGCGTGCGCGGTGACGGGCGCGGTATTCGCAGTGAGGGACTCGACCCGGCGCCGATGGACTTCACCAATCCGCGATGGCGCGAGTCGGTCGCTCGCCGGCGCGTCTTCTACTGGATACGCAACGGCGTGCCGGGAACGGCGATGCCCGCGTGGAGGATTTTCGACGACGGCGAAACCTGGGACCTCGTTGCGTACGTCCTTTCGGCTGGACAGTCCTAACCCATTGGCACCATGGAGAGCAGTTCCATAGCTCGCGCAACCAACTCCTGCATTACCGGGCGGAGAATCCGGCTCAGCGGAGTCGTACAGGGCGTTGGCTTTCGCCCATGGGTGTACCGTCTCGCTAGCGAAGAGGGAATCTCGGGCCGCGTTCGTAACGACGCTGCCGGTGTGACAATCGAGGCGTTCGGGAGTACGTCCGCACTCGATCGGTTTCTCGTCCGGCTGCGAAACGAACGGCCGGGCGCCGCGGTAATAACGGCGCTGCAATGGCGGCCCGCCGCATCCGCGCCGCCGCGGGGTTTCGAGATTGCGGCAAGCCGCGCCGAGTCGGCGCCGCGTCCGTCGATTCCCGCCGATCTTGCAGCCTGTCCGCGCTGTCTTGACGAGGTCTTCGATCCGCGCGACCGGCGCTACCGTTATCCGTTTGCCAACTGCACGGTCTGCGGCCCGCGCTTTACGATCGTTCGCGAGGTGCCTTACGACCGCGCTTCGACCACGATGGCCGCATTTGCGATGTGTCCGGAGTGCCGGCACGAGTACGAGTCGGTTGCCGACCGCCGCTTTCACGCCGAGCCGATCGCGTGTCCGCGATGCGGCCCGCGCCTTAGCCTGCTCGGCGCCGGCGGCGACGAGGTAAAAACGGACGATCCGATTCAGGCCGCGGCTCGCGCGCTTTGCCGCGGTCTTATCGTTGCGGTAAAGGGCCTCGGAGGATTCCATCTTGCGTGCGACGCAACGAACGCTGCGGCCGTCTCCCGGCTTCGCGATCGCAAGCGGCGCGAGGAGAAGCCGCTTGCCGTGATGGTGCGAGATATTCGCGAGGCCGAACTCATCGCGGACCTGACCGTCGGGGAGCGCCGGCTGCTTGCCTCCGTGGAGCGTCCTATCGTGCTGGCACGCCGGCGCGAAGGGGCGCGGCTTGCCGGCGAAGTCGCCCCGGCGAATCCCATGGTCGGCGTGATGCTCGCCTACACGCCGCTTCATCATCTGCTGCTCGCTCAGTGCGCGCGGCCACTCGTCATGACCTCGGGGAACCTGAGCGAGGAACCGATCGCCTACCGCAACGACGAGGCTCACAAGCGCCTGCGTGGCGTCGCCGATCTCTTTGTGATTCATGACCGGGAAATTGTTACCCGATGCGACGATTCGGTCGTGCGCGAAGTAGGAGAGCTTCCCGTTTTGATGCGGCGCTCGCGCGGGTATGTGCCCGGGGCGATCGCGGTCAGGCGCGGGTTTTCGCGTCCGGTGCTCGCCTGCGGGGCGCAGCTAAAGAATACTTTCTGCTTTGGCGTCGCAGGCGAAGCGTATCTTGGTCCGCATATCGGAGATCTCGACAATCTCGAAACTTACGCGTCGTTCGAGGAGTCGATTGCGCGGATGGAGCGTTTTCTCGGCGTCGTTCCGGAGGTCGTTGCCCACGACCTCCATCCAGACTACCTCTCGACGCGCTATGCACTCGCGCGCCGCGACGTTATACACGCCGGCGTGCAGCATCATCACGCCCACATCGCCGCGTGCATGGCCGACAACGAGATCGACGGGCCTGTGATTGGCGTCGCTTTCGACGGAACGGGCTATGGGACCGACGGCAACGTCTGGGGCGGAGAGTTTCTCCTTGCCGACTACCATGGCTTCGAGCGCGGCGCCCATCTTGAGTACGTTGCGATGCCCGGCGGCGCGGCGGCGATCCGGCACGCCTGGCGGATGGCGCTGGCGCACCTGATGGCCGCGGGAGAACCGTTGAGCAACGAACTGGCCTCTGTGGCGGCAGCGAGCGACATGGAGCGCGCCGTCGTTGCGCAGCAGATCCGCCAGGGAGTCAACTCGCCGCTCACCTCGAGCGTAGGGCGCCTGTTTGACGCCGTGGCGTCGCTGATCGGGCTTCGCCATCACGCGAGCTACGAAGCTCAAGGCGCGATGGAGTTGGAGGCGTGCGCGGCCGAAGGCGAACAGGGGTTCTACCGCTTCGAGATAAGCGATGCGGCACGCCCGCTGGTTGTCAGTGCAGGACCGGTCATTCGCGCGATCGCAGCCGACCTGCGCGCCGGAATCGCGCCGAAGATCATCGCGGCGCGCTTCCACGACAGCGTTGTGCGCATGATCGTGGAAGTATGCTCGTTGATCCGGCGCTCGTCCGGGGTGAAACGCGTAGCGCTTGCCGGCGGCGTCTTCCAGAACGCGCGAGTGCTCGCCGGAGCGTTGCGCGCGCTCGTGGCTGCGGGCTTCGAGGTGTTTCGGCATATCAGGGTACCGCCCAACGACGGAGGGATCGCGCTGGGGCAGGCGCTTGTCGCCGAGGCTCGGCTTTCGGAGGAGCACTTTGACGCGGTTTCAAGGGCTGGCGTTGAAGTGAGGAACGGTTTCGATTCGAAGCACCCGGATTCCGCGCCGATTACGGACTGTCCGGCCAAAGGGTCGGCGTCCGTAGCGGATAGAATCCGGCCGTAGCTGTGAAAGGGTGAAGCAATGTGTCTGGGCGTGCCGGGAAAAGTGCTGGAAGTGAACGGCAACGTCGCCACAGTTGATTTTTTTGGGCTCAAGCGCCCGATTTTTCTCGACGTGGTAGATGAACCGGTCGCGCCCGGCGACTACATCCTCAATCACGTCGGCTTCGCAATCCGCCGTATCCCGGCATCCGAAGCCGAGGAGACGCTCGCCCTCTATCGGCAGTTGCTCGCGGAAACTGACGACGACCCGATGGCAAGCGACGTGCGCGGCGAAATCGCTGCCACAAGGAAAACCGGCAATGACGGCGGATCCGATTGACCGCGAGGTGAGCGAACTTAAGTTTCGCGAGCCCGAGAAGGGCAGGGCGCTCGCCGACGCTCTTGCGCGAACGGTCCGGCGCGCGGTCGAGAAAACCGGCCGTTCGCCGATCGCTGTAATGCACGTCTGCGGCAGCCACGAGCAGGCGATCGCCAAGTTCGGGTTGCGCGCCGCTTTCCCTCGCGAGCTTGACGTAATCATGGGGCCCGGATGCCCGGTTTGCGTCACCGACCTTCCCGAAGTTGACGAGGCGGTCGCGCTCGCGACTGACGGAGTGATCGTCGCCACTTATGGGGATATGGTGCGCGTGCCGGGCACCGCGATGTCGCTGGCAGATGCGCGGTCCGAGGGCGCGCGCGTCGAGGTGGTCTACAGCGCGTCGCATGCCGTCGAACTGGCGCGCTCGACCGATAAGCAGGTGGTGTTTTTTGCCTCCGGCTTCGAGACCACGGCGGTTGCGACGGCCGCGGTCCTGCTCAAGGGAACGCCGCCGAATTTTTCGGTGTTGTCGGCGCACAAGTACATTCCTCCCGTGATGGAAATCGTTGCAGAGATGCCGGGTACGCGGGTCGAGGGTTTTCTCGCCGCCGGGCACGCGGCGACGATCACAGGCTGGGGCATCTTCGAAAGCTTCGTTGAGCGCCATGGCATCCCGGTCGTGGTTGCCGGGTTCGAGCCGCTCGATATCCTGGCCGGACTGCTCAAGCTCGTCGAGCTTATCCGCGACAGCACGGCTCGGGTGGAAAACATGTATCCGCGCTGCGTCACGCGCGAAGGTAATCGCCGCGCCCAGGAACAGCTATGGAAGGTGTTCCGGCCGACGGGCGGGCGCTGGCGCGGGATCGCGCACGTTCCCAACGGGAACCTGCGGCTGCGCGGCGAATGGAGCAGCGTCGATGCGCGGCAGCGGTTCCGGATCGACGCTGCGCGGATGTGGAAGCATTCGCCGGCCGCGCTGGTTGAGCGCTGCCTATGCGTCGACATCATGGCGGGCATTCGATCGCCAACCGATTGCGCTCTTTTTGCGCGAGAGTGCAGTCCCGATTCGCCCGTGGGGGCGTGCATGGTCAGCACCGAGGGAACCTGCCGGATCTGGAGCCAGTACGGCGGCGGCTATCCCGATCTCGGAGGTTCGCGGTGAAGGGTAACGGCCGCACTCGGGATGAGAAAATTGCGCTCAGGCATGGCGCTGGCGGACGCGCCATGCGGGCGCTCATCCGCGACGTGCTCGCCGGGAACCTTGCTGACGCTGCCATCGCAGGGGCGGTAGGGCTTGACGCGATGGACGACGGCGCGGCGATTCCGCTGGGCGACCGATGGCTGGTGATTACAACCGATTCGCACGTCATTCACCCAATTTTCTTTCGCGGGGGCGATATCGGCCGCCTGGCAATCTCAGGCACGGTTAACGACCTCGCGATGATGGGCGCAACCGAGGTGCTCGCACTGACCTCTGCCGTGATTCTCGAGGAAGGATTTCCATGCGCGGACCTCGAGCGCATTCATCTTTCGATGCGGGAGGCGTGCCGCGAGGCTGGCGCGGCGGTCGTCACCGGCGATACCAAGGTGATGGGCAAGGGCGAGATCGACCGTATAGTGCTCAATACCACGGGCGTCGCATTGACGGATCGGATCGTGACCGACAATGCTCTTCGCCCGGGCGATCGCATCATAGTCACCGGTACGATCGGCGATCACGGGTTCGCGATTATGGCCGCAAGGCACGGGCTCGCGCTCGACGGTGAACTGCGCTCCGACGTAGGACCCGTCAACGCGATGGTGCGCGCGGCGCTGGCTACAGGCGGCACAGGTATCGTGGCGATGAAGGATCCGACGCGCGGCGGGCTTTCGAGCGCGCTCCACGAGATGGCCGAAAAAAGCGGCGTCGGGATCGTGCTCGACGAACGTGCCATCCCGGTTGCGCCTGCGGTGCGTTCGGCCGCGGAACTGCTCGGTATCGACCCGGTTCATGTTGCCAACGAGGGCAAGGCGGTGATTGGCGTGCGTCCCGGCGCGGCGGACGCGGTGCTCGCGGCGCTCAGAGCCCATCCGCTCGGCCGCGACGCCGCCATCGTAGGGCGATGCACCGAGGATCGCGCCGGTTCGGTGATTGTAGATACTGGCGTCGGGCGCCGTTTGCTGACTGAGCCCGAGGGTGAACTTCTGCCGCGAATCTGCTGAGGCGAGAGTAATGGCGGAGGCTCAGAACATACTGACCGAGCTAAGGGGCGCGGTTGGGATCATCACTATCGCGCGGCCCGAACGCTTCAATTCGCTCGACGTGAAGACCGCGCAGGATTTGCGCAGGGCCGGGCTTCAGATGGCGCGCGATGCCACCGTACGCGCCGTTATCCTGGCGGGCCAGCCGGGAGTGTTTTGCAGCGGTGCGGACCTGAAATACGTCCGCGAGCACGGCGAGCCTGACGACCTGGGCTACCTGAAGCCCGAAGAGGGCGCATCAGCGGCCACCTACGGCGAGGCTTTCAAGCAGATCCTCGAATACATCCACAGCACGATTTCTGAAATTCGGCGTGCGCCGAAGCCCTTTATCGCCGCCGTGGACGGCATCGCCGCGGCCGGCGGATTTGGCCTCGCGATGGCGTGCGACCTCGTCGTTGCGTCGGAGCGGGCGAGCTTCGAATGGGCGTACGGCAAGACCGGCCTGACCGGCGCCGAAAGCTCGACGTTTTTTCTGCCTCGGCTGATCGGCATGCGAAAAGCTCTGGAAATGGTGTTCCTCAATCCGCGGCTGACTGCCGAAGAGGCGCTCAGGATTGGGCTGATCAACCGGGTCTTCCCTGTGGAAAGCCTCGACGCGGAGGGTCGTAAGCTTGCTGAACAGTTCGCCGCGGGACCGGTGCGCGCCTGGTCGGTTGCCAAAAGCCTGCTGAACCTGGCCGACGGCGGCGACCGCCTCGACGTGCATCTCGATCAGGAGCTGGAAAGTCTCACGCATATCGCCGAAGGCGACGAATTCGCCGAGGGCCTCGACGGTTTCCTTGGCAAACGCCCGCCACGCTTCCCCGGCAAGTGATCGACGTACGACTGTGTGCTGACTCAAGGCCCCGCGCTCGGTCGATAGTTATTGCTCCAAGCACCGACCGTGCACTGGGAAACAGAGACAACAATCGTGCCCGACAACCGGGGCAGGGACCGCCCGCAGGTCGCGACGTATCAATCATTGGTGGCCTGGCCTGGTGAAATATCTTGGACATAGGGCTATGTCAACCTAGCTATAAGCATAGTGTGTCCGGTGCATCCAGCGGTCATGCAAGTTTGCAAACTTTAGCGCCTCTGTATGAAAATGCGTAGGGCCGCGTCCGGCCGAGCGCGAGCGTTTTCTCAAAGGAAGGCGACAGTGGAGCAGGAACACCTAATCAGACTTTGGGACAAGTACGAGAGCATCGCCATGCACTTTAACGAGCTTATAATCAGATTGCGGACGCAAGCTCTCGGAGGGGTCGCGACCATAGTCACAGTTGCAGGATTCCTAGTGGGTCGCGAGCCGAGCAAGGAACCGTGGTGGGTGATCTCCGGGGTTGCTGTCCTTCTTTTCATCGCCTGGTGCACCCTCTGGATGATCGATGTCTGTTACTACAGCAGACTCTTGCGCGGTGCGGTAAACGCCCTGCTGAAAATCGAGAAAGAGAGCGACGGACTGATCTACTTTAGCACGAGCATCGAGAAACTCTTCGGCCCTCCCGATGAGAATGCTGCACGATTGAGCTGGCAGACAAAGGCTTTCTACGTGCCGATAGCGGTCTTCCTCATGGCCGTAACTTTCATTTCAATCTGTAGGTCAGTCTACTAATACATTTCGCTCGTTGCTCTCTCAGCGCTCTTTGACTCACCGGAGCACCATCCGCCTGCCCAAATGCACAGCCGGCAGCTCGAGCCGTGACGTCATGTTGTGGATCGACCCGACCTTGAGACCGAGCAGTTCTGCGATCTCTTCCGCCTGTAACATCCTAGCGAGCAACTTCTCCGGCTCGATACCGCCGCCGCGCTTGAGCACGCGCCCGATGGCTTCTAGTCGGTAGGCGAAGGCGCCAGCTCGCGGTTGAACGCCTCCCCTGAAACGCATGCTCGAGCCGCCACAAATCCTGGTGTGGGTGGCACGCATCGCTGTCGCCGAACCAGTGCTCAAGATGCGCAAGCTTTCTGACCCTGCCGGCTCTCTCTGCTTGCAACCCAGTTTACGGCACTCCGAACGCGGGAAGCTTTGGCATCCGTTTGGCGCCGGGCCAGCCCCACCCGGAACGCCGGTACCGGGCTAACGCTCGTAGCCCCTTGATTTTATTTCGCTATTCTGGCGGGCGGTGCAGGGTTCGAACCTGCGCCCCCCGGCTTGTAAGGCCGATGCTCTTCCGCTGAGCTAACCGCCCGCGGTGCGGCTCCGCGCAGGTTTAGGCTTTTCGAGATCTGATCAAAGAGGCTGAGGAGTGCCTGTTAGCTCTCTCGCGAGAGCTTTCTCGAACCTTGACATTGCATCCCAAATCTGGGATATTAGCAGTGTGCCTGCGGACCCGAAACGGAAGGAGGTTAGATGGGTCGGCAGTTCTCTCGGCGACCTCCGATCCTTTCCGAAAGACGTAAGAATAGTGATGGGCGTGGCCCTGAATGCGGCGCAACTGGGACACAAACATTCTGTGGCCAAACCACTCAAGCATATGGGGAGCGCCGGCGTTCTGGAAATCGTGGACGACTTCGACGGCAACACGTATCGAGCCATCTATACGGTCCGCTTTGCAGAGGTTGTTTACGTTCTCCACGCCTTCCAGAAGAAATCGAAAAGGGGAGTTCAGACACCCAGGAGTGACATCGACCTTGTGAACCTACGCCTGAAGCATGCGGAAGAGGACTATAAGGCCAATGTAAAAAAGAAGTAACGCAAGGACCGTCCTGAGGCGGTCATCTTTATCTGTTGACGCATCTATTTATAGCATTCGGTGAACTACTATGAATCGTGTGACGAAAGGCAGTGGCAATGTATTCCGAGACCTTGCTCTCCCAGATGCCGACATTCTGCAAGCGAAAGCGGATTTGGTAAGTCGCATCGGGGCCGTGATCGAGAAGAGGAAACTTTCTCAGGTTCAAGCCGCCGAGATTCTCGGCGTGAACCAGCCGAAGATTTCGGAGCTTCTTCACGGTCGTATCGAAGGCTTCACTATGGACAGACTGGTCCGCTTTCTGACTGCGCTTGATCAGGAGGTTCGATTAAGCGTCTCAGACAAACGGGGAGGCGGTAGCGCTAGGTGCGTGGTCGCCGTGCGTTAAAAGCGATGAAGGCGGTTCTCCGAAAATCTTGCCATATGATCGATGGCTAGCACCTCGAAACCGGCTTCGCACAATTCGGCGAAAACCAGCAAGGGCACAAATGACCGAATTTACTGGTGGGCGGTGCAGGGTTCGAACCTGCGACCCCCGGCTTGTAAGGCCGATGCTCTTCCGCTGAGCTAACCGCCCGCCGCCCAAATCGGCGCAGGCCGCGGAACGCCCGGACTCCCGGCCGCGCTGGCGGGAGTGCTACTGCCCGGCGGGCGATCCTTCGGCAGTTGCGGCAGGTATCGCAGGCGCGGGGCCGTTAAGCGAGTCGCGAAGCTGCTTGCCGGGGCGAAAGCGGGCCGAACGGCTTTCGGCGATCGGGATCGCTTCGCCCGTCTTGGGATTCCGTCCG
Source organism: Deltaproteobacteria bacterium (assembly GCA_021792265.1). Classification (GTDB taxonomy): domain Bacteria; phylum Desulfobacterota; class Binatia; order Binatales; family Binataceae; genus JAJYVB01. Next base: position 13,535 of record JAJYVB010000004.1, read on the forward strand.
GTGCGCGCGCGGCGTACCGAGACGGAAAAAGTGCCGAAGCCCGAGATGTTGACGCGCTCGCCTTTTTTCAGGGCCGTCACGATATCGCCGAGAAGCGAGTTGATAGCGTTCTCGGCGTCGGCCCGGTTTAGTTTCAGCGCGTTTGAAAGATTTTCGATCAGCTCAGCCTTGGTCATGGTGCCCCCGCGCAGCCTTCCTGCCGCTGTTTAAAGCGATTCGCCGCCGTGTCAGTCAACCGTTCGCCTGGCAGGTTGTTGAAGAATCCTTTTCGCAACCCGCGCCCCTCACCGTAGTCTCTCCCAGCGGGAGAGAGCTGAAGGAAGGAAGCCGGCATTTTGGCAGGGTGTTCATCATCAATTTGTCTCAAGTATCGAAATCTCCGACTTCGCATCACCCTGCCAGGGACTTCGGCGGCCAGTCTCCCCCTCAGGAAAGGTTGGGCGGCACGGTTGAATCCTCGTCGGTTTCCCCCACCAACTCGTGTGCCGCCTCCTGCTCCGCCGCGAAGCCCAGCTCTGCTTGCGGGCGCGTTTTGAAAAACGCCCGTGGGTCATCCAGCAACAACGCATGACGGAGCACGTCGTCCATATGTTCGACCGTGACCAGGTTCACGCTTTTGAGCACCTGGGGCGCGATCTCGCAAACGTCCTTCTCGTTATCTTTGGGAATAAGGACCGTCTTGATGCCGCCGCGATGTGCTGCGAGAACCTTCTCTTTGAGTCCTCCGATAGGCAGCACCCGGCCTCGAAGAGTGATCTCCCCCGTCATCGCTACAGCGTTGCGCACCGGTATCCGGCATAGCGCGGAGACCAGGGCCGTTGCCAGCGTTATGCCGGCGGACGGTCCGTCCTTTGGGGTCGCTCCTTCGGGCAAGTGAATGTGGAGATCCACCGCCTGGTAGAAGTTTGGCGCTAACCCGAGAAGTGCGGCGCGCGAACGAACGTACGAAAGCGCCGCCCGGGCGCTTTCTCGCATAACATCGCCGAGCTGGCCGGTTACCGTGAGCTTGCCGCGTCCGGGAACTACCGTTACCTCGACGGCAAGCAGTTCGCCGCCCAGTTCGGTCCACGCCATGCCCGTAGCCACGCCCACCTGCGGTTCGGTTTCGGCCACGCCGTAGCGATGGCGCGGCGGACCGAGGTATTTGCCGAGGCTCGCGCTGGAAATCTTCACTCGCGCCCTGCGGTTGGTCTTTACGACCTCGACTGCGATCTTGCGGCAAATCGAGGCGATATCACGTTCGAGGTTGCGCACTCCGGCCTCGCGCGTGTAGCTGCGAATGATTCCCAGCAGCGCCGGATCTGAAAGTTCGATGTTGCCTTCCTTGAGGCCGTTGGCCTCGCGCTGCTTCTTGACCAGGTAGCGCTTGGCGATCTGCAGTTTCTCGGTTTCGGTGTAACCCGGCAGCCGGATGATCTCCATCCGGTCCTGCAGCGGGCGCGGAATCCGGTCCAGAGTATTTGCCGTGGTAACGAACATCACCTTGGACAGGTCGTAGTCGCAATCGAGGTAATGGTCGTTGAAGGCGCAGTTCTGCTCGGGGTCGAGGACTTCGAGCAGCGCCGACGAGGGGTCGCCGCGAAAGTCGGTCGACATCTTGTCGACCTCGTCCAACAGCATCACGGGGTTCCCCGAGCCCGCCCTGCGCATCGACTGGATGATTTTACCCGGAAGCGCGCCGATATAGGTGCGCCGATGACCGCGGATCTCGGCCTCGTCGCGCACGCCGCCGAGCGATACGCGCACGAATTTGCGTCCGGTCGCGCGCGCCACCGAACGCCCCAGCGAGGTCTTGCCGACACCCGGCGGGCCGACCAGGCACAGGATGGGGCCCTTCATCTGGCCGACGAGGCTTTGGACGGCCAGGTACTCGAGGATGCGCTGCTTCACCTTCTCCAGGGCGTAGTGGTCCTCTTCGAGAATCCGCTCGGCCTCCTTGATGTCGAGCCGGTCCTCGGTGTACTCGAACCAGGGCAGTGCCAGGAACCAGTCGAGGTAATTGCGCACGACTGTCGCCTCGGCCGACATCGGCGACATCATCTTGAGCTTTTTTATCTCGCGCTCACACTTTTCGCGTGCCTCGGCCGGCATCTTCTTGTGCCGCAGCTTCTCCTCGAGCTCCTGGATCTCGTTCTTGAACTCGTCCTTTTCGCCGAGTTCCTTCTGAATGGCCCGCATCTGCTCGTTCAGGTAGTACTCCTTCTGGGTCTTCTCCATCTGCTTCTTGACCCGGGAGCGGATGCGCTTTTCGACCTCCAGGATTTCCAATTCCGAGCGCAGATGGCCCAGGAGTTTCTCCAGCCGCTCGGCAGCGCTGGGCGATTCCAACAGGGCCTGGCGATGCTCGAGTTTTATGGATAGCTGGCCCACCAGCTTGTCGGCGAGATAGGCAGGATCGTCGATGGCCGCGATCGAGGCGGCAGCTTCGGGCGGAATCTTTTTGTTGAGGCGCACGTAATTGTCGAACGCCGCGTTGACCGAACGCATCAGCGCCTCGACTTCAGCGGTGCGCTCGCTAACTTCCTCGATCTCTTCGACCTCGACCTTGAAGTAGTCTTCGCAGTCAGCGTAGCGGAGGATGCGCGCGCGCTTTTTGCCTTCCAGCAGCGCTTTTACGGTGCCGTCGTGAAGGCGCAGGAGCTGCACGACAGTGCCCAGCGTGCCGACCTCGTAAATGTCCTCCGGGACCGGGTCCGCTACCTTCGCGTCACGCTGCGCGACCAGCAGAATCGGCCGCTTCTGAGATTCGGCCGCCGCCAGCGCGCGGATCGATTTGTTCCGTCCGACGAACAGCGGGTAGACCTCATGAGGAAAAACCACCAGCTCGCGCAGCGGTAACAGGGGAACCGGCCCGCCTGGCGCGAAGTCACGACCATCCTTCTTGTCGTTGCGAAAAAGCATCTCTTACGTCCCCGAGTTCTGGCCTTACGCGGTTTCGGCGGTCTTCTGGTAGACCAGCAGCGGTTGCTCCTTGCGGGTCACCACTTCCTCAGAGATTAGCACCTCCTTGATGTTGGGTTGCGACGGGATTTCGTACATCAGATCCACCATTATGTTCTCCATTATCGCGCGCAGCCCCCGCGCGCCCGACTTGCGCTTGAGAGCCTCGCGAGCGATCGCCTTGAGCGACCCCTGGGTGAACTTCAGGTGGACGTTCTCCATGTCGAAGAGCCGTTGATACTGGCGTACCAGCGCGTTCTTGGGCTCCGTCAAAATGCGCACCAGCGCCTCTTCGTCGAGCTCGCCGAGCGTCGCGATGACCGGCAGGCGTCCGACGAACTCAGGGATAAGCCCAAACTTGAGCAAATCTTCGGGCTGCACTTCGTTGAGCAGCTCCGAGACGCCACGCCGGTCGCGATGGCTCAGGTCGGCCCGAAAGCCCATCGTCTTGCCTGCGATGCGCCGGCGGATAAGGTCCTCGAGGCCGACAAAGGCGCCGCCGCATATGAACAGGATGTTGGTCGTATCGACCTGGAGGAACTCCTGCTGGGGATGCTTGCGCCCGCCCTTGGGCGGAACGCTGGCCATTGTGCCCTCGATGATCTTGAGCAGCGCCTGCTGCACGCCCTCGCCTGAGACGTCACGGGTAATCGACGGGTTATCGCCCTTGCGCGCGATCTTGTCGATTTCGTCGATATAGACGATGCCACGCTGGCAGCGCTCGATGTCGTAGTCCGCGTTTTGCAGCAGCGACAGGATGATGTTCTCGACGTCCTCGCCGACGTAGCCCGCCTCGGTGAGCGAGGTGGCGTCGGCGATGGTGAAGGGGACCTGCAGGAAGCGGGCGAGCGTCTGGGCAAGCAGCGTCTTGCCAACGCCGGTGGGACCGATCAGCAGGATGTTCGATTTCTGCAGCTCGACGTCGCCCGTCACCATCTGCGAATCGATGCGCTTGTAATGGTTGTGGACGGCAACCGAGAGGATCTTCTTGGCGCGCTCCTGCCCGATGACGTACTGGTCGAGCACGCGTTTTATTTCGGCTGGCTTGGGAACCGCCGAGCCCTGGCTGAACGCCTCCTCGCCGTCGCTTTCTTCGGCGATTATGTCGTTGCACAGGTCGATACACTCGTCGCAAATGTAAACCGTGGGGCCGGCGATAAGCTTTCGTACCTCGTCCTGGCTCTTTCCACAGAAGGAGCAGACGAGATTGCCCGAACGGTCGTCATGCTTTGCCATACTGCCTCCCCGACGTCACCCCGGAGCTCCACGGCTAACGATTACCTCATCGATCAGTCCGTATTCAACTGCCTGCTCAGGGTTCAAGAATGTATCGCGGTCGGTGTCGCGCTCGATCCGCCGCAGGCTTTGCCCGCTATGGCGCGCCAAAATGTCGTTCAGTTGCTCGCGCGCGCGCAGGATCTCGCGCGCCTGGATGTCGATGTCCGACGCCTGGCCCTGCGCCCCGCCGGCCGGCTGATGGATCATGATGCGAGAATGGGGCAGGGCGTAGCGCCGGCCGGGCGCACCCGCCGCCAGCAGCACAGCCGCCATGCTCGCAGCCTGCCCAAGGCACAGCGTCGAAATCGGCGCCCGTATGAACTGCATCGTGTCGTAGATCGCCAGCCCGGCCGTCACCGAACCGCCAGAGCAGTTGATATAAAGGCCGATTTCCTTTTCAGGGTCCTCGGATTCCAGAAACAGGAGCTGGGCTGTTATCAAGTTGGCGATATTGTCGGCAACGGGGCTGCCCAAAAAAACGATCCGGTCCTTCAACAGGCGCGAGTAAATGTCGTAGGCGCGCTCCCCGCGACCGCTCTGCTCAACCACCATCGGCACCAGGTTGCTCATACGCCGCCGCCTAGGCTGAACCCGCGCTGCGCGAGCGCGCCCGAGCCGTCCCACATAACAGTCTAACGGCTTGGAAACCTAGCGGCAACCTGGATTCTTCACGGTTCAGCGCCCGAAGCTGCCTGCGTTTGCGCAGGACGCCGCACGCGCGCGAAAATCGCCTCGAACGCCTTCTCCCGCCGCATCGCGGCTCGCAGCGCTTCGCGATTCTCAGGCCGTGAGTAGAAGTCAGCGCGCTGCTGCCGCGCGTTTGCGCCTTCGCGGACGCTAGCCACGATTCGGTCGGCCAGCTCGTCGTCGCTCACCTCGACCTTCTCCTGCGCAACCAGTGCGTCGAGAATGAGCGTGTTGCGTGCCTGGCGTTCGGCGCGCGCCTGAAGTTCCTCGGCCCGTTCGCCAAGGCTTTCCAGCGCTCGTTCGCGGCTGATTCCCTGGGCCTCCAGAACGGCGAGCAGTTCCGCGTCGATCGCACGCCGCTCAGCCGCGACCAGCGACAGGGGAAGCTCAACCGGGTTTCGCTCGGCGAGAAGGTCGAGCAGGCCCTGCTTAAGCCGTATCTGACCCTCCTGGCGTGCGTCCTCGATCAGGTGTTCGTGCGTGGCCCGACGCAGCTCGTCAAGGTTCGCATAGCTCCCGAGGTCACGGGCGAACTCATCGTCCAGCTCTGGGAGCTCGCGCCGGAAGACCTCCTTGACCGTGAGCCGCCACTCGACGGACTTTCCCGCCAACTCCCGCTCGCGGTAGTCGGCTGGATAGTCCATGGTCTGCCTGGCCTCGACCCCTATTTCGGCGTTTACGAACAGCCGTTCGAGTCCGTGCGCCAGCGCCTCGCTGGAGACAGCGAACAGCCGATCCTCGACGCGAAAATTCGCCAGCGGTTCGCCGTTGGCCCGCCCCTCAAGTCGAGCCAACACGAAGTCGCCGTCCCTGACGACACGCCGGTCGGCGACCTTTTGCAGAGTCCCGTGGCGTTCACGCAGACGTCCCAGGGCCGCTTCGACTTCCTCATCGCTCACCTTTATCTCGGGGTCGGCAAGCTCGATGCCCTCGTAGTTCGACACCACGAGCTCGGGCCGAACGTCGAAGGAAACGGTGAAGCGCAGCGACTTATCCAGGTCGGCCTCTTCAGTTACAACTTCGGGCGCGACAACCGGGCGCAGGTTGTTTTCGGCCAGGGCCCGCTCGGTGTACTCGCGCACGAGCTTCTGGATAACGTCGCTGCGGACCTGGTCGCCGAAGAAACGCTCGAGGAGTTTTCGCGGAGCACGCCCCTGGCGAAATCCCTTGAGCTGGACGGTGCGGCGAAGCTCATTGTAGGAGCTGTCCATCTCTTGGCGGATCTCGTCCGCGCCCAGTTCCACGACGAGCTTACGCCCCAGCGGTGCGGTATTCTCAATGCTTATGTTCATGATAGTTGGGCATTTCAGATAACCATACGGGTTGGCGCGCGATCAACCAGGGCGCGGCGACGGCGCCAGCCGCTGCCAACAACCGATCGGATTCGACGCGACCGGATGCGGCGAAGCTGGCCGCTCCCGATCGCGGCAGGCTAGAGCAGACCTCGGGTAAGATTGGCGAGCTGATACTGCTGGACACTTTGCTTGAAAACCACTAAAGTTTCGCAATCAATCTTGGATCCTTTCTCCGGTCGCAGGGGGGTGTGGAGAGGGCATCCCGAATCCCAAATCTTTCAGGAGACTGAAACCTAGATGAGCGAAACAAGCATCGTTTTGCCGAGGCTGACTAGCGGCCAGGTACTGATCCTCTGGCTCGTGCTGGTCTCGGCTCTGGTCGCCCTAGGCTATGGGCTTATTCTAGTCCGTATCGTGCTCAAATCCAGCCCAGGCCCGAAGTCGATGACCGACGTTGCGGAAGCGGTCGAAGAAGGCGCAATGGCGTACCTCAAACGTCAGGTGCGTACCATGCGCTGGTTCGTGCTGGCGATAACGATCGCGCTCTTCCTGATGTACCGCAATGTCTACCACGGACTGACCCTGCCGTTGGGAATCTCAATTGCCTTCCTGATGGGCGTTAGCGCCTCCTACGGGGCGGGCTTCGTCGGAATGTGGCTTGCCGTTAAGGGCAACGTGCGCAGCGCCAACGCCGCTCTCACGAGTTTCAAGGACGCCATGGAACTCGCGTTCAAGGCCGGCGGGGTGTCCGGGATGTTCACCGTGGGGCTGGGGCTTCTGGGCGCGACCATCATCTTCCTGGTCTTCCAGGAAAACGCGATGAAGGTCCTTGTGGGCTTCGGCTTCGGCGGCTCACTGGCAGCTTTGTTCATGCGCGTCGGCGGCGGAATCTATACCAAGGCGGCTGACGTTGGCGGTGACCTGGTAGGTAAGGTCGAAGCCGGGATTCCAGAGGACGACCCGCGCAACGCCGCCACCATCGCCGACAACGTCGGCGACAACGTCGGCGACTGCGCCGGGATGGCTGCGGACGTCTTTGAGTCCTACGAGGTTACCTTGGTAGCGGCGATCATCCTGGCCGCCTACGCACTCGGCGAAAAGGATTTCGTAAAAGCCTACGGTGCGGCGGCCGGCGCCTTCGCCATGAAGCTGATCATCTTCGCGCTCATCCTGCGCGCGGTTGGCGTTTTTTCGTCGATTTTGGGGATCATGATGGTCCGGGTGCCCGCGGGCAGTGCGATGCGTGACCCGATGCGCCCGATCAACGTCGGCTACCTGACCTCGGCTCTGGCCTCGGTGGTTGGTTTCTTCGTGGTCAACTACTTCTATCTGACCGATCCGAGGACTGGTGCGCCGGATTGGCGCTTCGCCTTCGCTGCGACGCTTGGGATCGTGCTTGCGGTGGTGACGTTGTGGCTGACCAACTTCTTCACCCATCCTGAGGGAGGGCCGGTGACCGAAACCGCGTACGCCGCCAAGACCGGACCAGCGACGCTTTTGCTGTCCGGAATGGCGGAGGGGCTCGAATCATCGGTCTGGGCGCTGCTCGTGATAGCGGCCTGCGTTATTGGAGCGATGGTCATCTTCCACGGCTCACTCGCGCTGCAGTTCTACGGGATCGCGCTGACCGGGCTCGGGTTGCTGACGACCACCGGCTTCATCCTCGCCATGGACACCTACGGCCCAATCACCGATAACGCCCACGGAATCTTCGAAATGGGCGGAGTACATCAGGAGGAAGCCTCGCGCACGCTTTCCTGGATGGACGCCATCGGGAACACGACCAAGGCTCTGACCAAGGGACTTGCGATCGCGACCGCCGTCATCGCGGCGGTTTCGCTCTTCCGCTCGTTCATCGACGAGGCGCACCTGGGATTTTTAGGAGTGCAGGTCAACATGCCGACGGTGTTCGTCGGCCTGCTGATCGGGGGTGCGGTGCCATTCCTCTTCAGCTCCTTTGCGATCAAGGCTGTTAGCCGCGCGGCCTACCAGGTTGTCGTCGAAGTGCGCCGCCAGTTCCACGAGCATCCGGGCATCATGGAGTATAAGGAGCGGCCTGACTACCGGCGCTGCGTCGATATCGTGACGGCGACTGCGCAGAAAGAGCTTCTCAGTCCAGGAATCCTGGCCATCTTCGCGCCGCTACTGGTGGGTTTCGGACTAGGCGCCGGCGCGCTCGGCGGCTTCCTCGGCGGTGCTATCCTGACGGGCCAGCTCCTGGCAGTTTTCATGGCCAACTCAGGGGCCAACTGGGACAACGCAAAGAAGAAGGTCGAGGACGGATTCCTGGGAGGCAAGGGGACCGAGATCCACAAGGCTACGGTCGTGGGCGACACGGTCGGCGACCCGTTCAAGGACACGGCCGGTCCGGCGCTCAACCCGATGATCAAGGTCATGAACCTGGTGGCAATCCTGGCAGCGCCATTTACGCCGCTGGAAATTTCGCAAGTGAGTGCGGGGCGCATCCTCGCAGTGGTCCTATCCCTCGCGCTGCTTGCAATCGCTACCGCTTTCTCCAAACGCGGCTCGATCGCCGAGGAACAGTCAGCGGCTGCGTCGGGCAAGCTCGCTGCTTAAGTTGCCCAAGAGCCGATAAAGGTTCAGAGAGCACGAACCGAAAACCGGACCCCCCTATCGCGGGGGTCCGGCTCTGTTTTGGCCGTTGCGCCGAGAGCACTAATTCTCGTATCGATTGGTCGCTTATCCGCGCGGCGACCGTTTCTTTGTCGCTTGGCGGCAGGGCTGTGCCCTTGATAACTCTCCTGACAGGCAGCGAAAGGGAAGCATCCGATGGAGAAGCGGACTTTCGGCAGAAGCGGGCTTCAAGTGACCACGCTCGGTCTTGGCGCGGCTGAGGTTGGCTACCGGGTGACCTCGTTTGAAGCCTCGGCGCGGCTGCTCAATACCGCGCTCGACTGCGGCATCAACGTTATCGACACAGCCGCAGGTTACGCCGACAGCGAGGAAAAGATTGGCCGCGCGCTGGCTCATCGGCGGGGTGAATTCCATCTGTTCACCAAATGCGGCCGTTTTGCCGCCCCCCAGGTCGCCGACTGGCCAGCGTCGCTGGTCGAAAGAAGCCTGGAGACGAGCCTGCGCCGGCTGCGCACTGACCACGTCGACCTGCTTTTGCTCCATAGCTGTCCGCTGGCGGTGCTGAAGAACGCTGAGTTGATTGCCGCGATGGTGCGGGCACGCGAAACAGGCAAGACGCGCCTCGTCGGTTACAGCGGCGACAGCAACGCGGCACTTTATGCCGCCGGAATGGGGGTTTTCGACGCGCTGGAAATCTCGGTAAACATCGCTGACCAGGAGGCGATCGATCGGATTTTTCCCGAAGCTGCCGCGCGCGGGATGGGCGTAATCGCGAAGCGGCCGGTCGCCAACGCCGCCTGGCTTAATGATGAGGGATACGGCGCAACCTATCGCGAGCGTCTGAAAAAACTGCGATTCGATTTTCTCGCAAGCGATCCGGCCAAGGCCGTGGATATCGCGCTTCGGTTTGCCGTGCATACGCCTGGCGTCCACGTCGCGATTGTGGGGACAACCAAGCCCGAGCGGATCGCGCAAAACGTTTCCGCGGTCGAGAGCGGGCCGCTTGATCCCGCGCGTTACGAGGCAATTCGTGAACGCTGGCGCGCGGTGGCCAAGCCGGATTGGGCCGGGCAGGGATAGGTAGGCGGTCGAGCGGGGGCTGCGCGCAATCCGTACACCGGGAGGGAGTTGATGTCATACGGGCAGATTCTGTACCAGGTAACAGGACCGATCGCTCGAATTACGCTTAACCGTCCGCAGGCTCTGAATGCGTATACCGAGCCGATGGCGCAGGAGATCCTCCGCGCGGTTGATGAGGCGCGCCAGGACGCGGCGGTACGCGTCCTTATTATAACCGGCGCCGGACGGAGCTTTTGCGCGGGAGGCGATATCAGCCCCGGATGGGAAACCCGCTCACGATACTCGGGCCATCCGACCATGAACCATCTGCTGGAAATGCGCGAAAACATGCATCAGGTCGTTCTTTCGCTGCGGCGGTTCGATAAGCCGATTATTGCCGCTATCAATGGACCAGCCATTTCCGGTGGCCTGACGCTGGCGCTCTGCTGCGACTTCAGAATCGCTTCCGAGCAAGCGCGCGTGGGCGACACTGCGGTTCGCTACGGTTTTCTGCCTGATGAAGGAGGCGCCTACCTGTTCCCGCGCGCGATGGGCCTGGCCCGGGCGCTGCGGATGACTTTGCTGTCGGAGATTTACGACGCGCGCCAGGCGCTTGAGCTGGGATTGGTGACCGAAGTCGTACCCCACAGCGAACTGGAATCGCGGGTCGAGGCCATCGCCCAGCGCTTGTGCCAGGGGGCGCCGCTGGCCATCCGATTCGCCAAGCGCATGATGTACAAGCAGCTTGAGATGACGCTCGAAAGCGCGCTCGAGGACGTGGCTGTGGCGGTCCAGGTGGTGAATAACTCCGAGGATGCGCGCGAAGGCTCGGCGGCATTCGCCGAGAAGCGCAAACCGGTTTTCAAAGGGCGATAAACAGGCGCAAGCTCTCAGCTTCGGCAGGCAACCAAGGCCGCGGGCTGTCCGGTGCTGAGATCCGAAGGAGGCGCTAGCCGTATGGATATTGCCTGGATAGGGACCGGAATTATGGGCGCTCCTATGGCGCGCCGGCTGATGGGCGCCGGCCATAGACTGCGCGTCTTTAACCGCAGCATTGAAAAAGCGAGAGCGCTGCAGGCGGATGGGGCTCGTCTTGCCTCAAGCGCTGCCGAAGCGGCAACCGACGCTGACGCGGTCTTTATCATGGTGCCGGATACGCCGGATGTCGAAGCAGTGGTAGGGCAGATCGGGCCTGTCCTTCGCTCTGGTGCGGTGGTTGTCAACATGAGCACTGTGGCGCCCGCCGCCGAGCGCCGCATCGCCGCCTACCTGGCAGAGCGAGGCGCCGATTACCTCGACGCTCCCGTCTCGGGCGGCGATGTGGGCGCGCAGGAAGGGACCCTGGCCATCATGGTAGGAGCGAGCCGGCCCGAGGCCTTTGAGCGGGTTCGCCCGCTCTTGGAACTGCTTGGCAAGCGGATAACGCTTATGGGTGAAGTCGGCGCCGGACAGATCACCAAACTTGCCAACCAGGTGGCCGTAGTGCTGGCGCTTGAGGGCGCCGCCGAGGCGATCGCTTTGGCGCGCGCGGCGGGGCTGAATCCGGCGCGAATGGTCGAGGCGATTGGCTCGGGAGCGGCCGCGTCGTGGCAACTTGCGAACCTTGGACCTAAAATCATCGCGGCAGACTATCAACCAGGTTTTTTCATCAAGCTTATGCGCAAGGACCTGCGGTTGGTTGCTGGAGCGGCACTGGAAAGCGGCGTGGCACTGCCTGGTGTGGCGATGATGGCCTCGATGTTCAATGCGGCAGCCGCAGTGGGCCATGACTTGGACGGCACACAGGCGGTGGCTGCCGCCCTTGAACGCATCTCACGGGCGGCCTGACGGCGGGCAATCCCGTCGCCGGGCAGGAGGATTGACGATGGCGAGCAACGAATTGACGGTCCAGCGCAGCGGCGGCGTTGTCTACTTAACGCTCAACCGGCCCGAAAAACTCAACGCGCTTAGCCCTACCATGCTCACGAAGCTTGTCGAGGAGCTGCAGCGTGCCGCCGACGATCGCGAGGTAGGCGCCCTGGTGCTGACCGGCGCTGGGCGGGGTTTCTGCGCGGGCGGCGACATCGGCTCCATGGCCGAACGAAACGAGTGGGGCGGTTCCAGCGTCGGGGAACGCGTGCGCCAGCTTCGCCGTGTTCAGGACGCCGCGCTGCTGCTCAATGAAATGCCAACGGTCACGATTGCGTCCGTCAACGGGATTGCCGTCGGCGCGGGGTTTGGCCTCGCATTGGCATGCGACCTACGCATCGCCGCCGACACTGCCAGCTTCGCAACGGCTTTTGCGCGGGTAGGATTCTCGGGTGATTTCGGGGTGACCTACCAGTTGACTCAGCTCGTTGGTACTGCGAAAGCGCGCGAGCTTTTTTTCCTCGGCGAGCGCGTCAGCGCCGACGAGGCTGCCCGGCTGGCTATCGTAAACCGTGTCGTGCCGGCCAGTGCTCTGGCCGAGGAGACCCGCAAGCTTGCCGAGCGGATTGCTCAGGGCCCCCGGGTTGCCTACGCCAATATAAAGTCGAATTTGAACCTGGCGCTCAGGACCGATCTGCGCGGAATCATCGAGCGTGAATCTTTCACACAAACTATTAGCGGCCGCACTGAGGACCATCGCGAGGCTGTGCAGGCTTTTTTAGAGAAGCGCGAGCCTAAATTTCAGGGCAGGTAAAGGCCTGGCCGAGCGGTACATAGGCCGGCGAACAACATGAAGAAGATGCGGCTCCAAAGAGGCTTTTCCATCCGCGGACGGGTATAATCCGGACAAATGGGGCGGCAGATTTCGGCAAGTACCATTCTCGAGGTTCTGAAACAGGTACGTTATCCCGGCCACCGGGACGACATAGTTAGCCTCGGGATCATCGAAGATATGAGCCTAGGTTCCGGCGGGGCTATTTCGATCACCCTTCGCGAGCCAGCCGAGAGCGATTCGGCGACGCGGGCAATCGTCGGCCAGGCGTCGGCGCTGCTGACGCGTGAATTTGGCGTCAAACCCGAGTTCAAAGTCCGCCAGATAGCGCCGGAGCTTGGTGAGCGCACCGGCCGGGCGCGAATCGCAGGGGTGCGACACGTTATCGCAGTAGCAAGTGGCAAGGGTGGGGTTGGGAAATCAACAGTTGCCGCGAATCTTGCCGCTGCTCTATCTCGGCTTCGCCATCGCGTGGCTCTCCTGGACACCGATATTTACGGTCCGTCGGTGCCAATGATGTTCGGAACGGGCAAGGCGCGTCCTCCTTCGCCGGACGGCCAGCACATTTACCCAATCCAGAAACACGGTGTAAGCCTTATTTCGATGGGGTTTTTCCTAACTGACCAGACGCCGGTTATTTGGCGTGGTCCGATGGTGATGGGGGCTGTCAGGCAGCTTCTGGAGAGCACTGTCTGGGGCGAGCAGGATTTTCTGGTGATTGACCTGCCGCCCGGTACGGGCGACGTTCAGCTAACCCTCGGCCAGATTATTGAGCTTGACGGGGCACTTATCGTGACTACGCCACAGGACGTGGCGCTGCTTGACGCCGCGCGTGCCATTCGGATGTTCAGGCAGCTTCATTGTCCTTTGTTGGGCATTGTCGAGAATATGAGTTACTTCGAGTGCCCGGATTGCGGGGAACGGGACGATTTGTTCGGCAGCGGCGGAGGGGAGCGGATGGCGCAGGGGGAGCATATGGAGCTGCTGGCGAGGCTTCCCCTTTATCCTGCGCTCAGGGAGAGCTCTGACGGCGGCACTCCAATCACCTGTGCTATGCCGGAGCATCCGGCAAGCCGTGCCTTTATGGGGCTTGCGGAGCGTGTGGTCGAACTGATGCCCGCGTAAGTTTCTTCTGAGGTCAGGCGCGGCGCAAAGAGCCCGGGCGGTTGGGTGGCCGCCCGTCACGACGGTCTTGACGGCTGAGGCCTTGGGGGCAATTGCAGAGCAGGCAGATGGATAGTGTAGGGGAACGGCTTGCCGCGTGGTATGCTCCCCCGGTATTCTTCGCAGTCGTGTGCTAGGAGGGGGAGGCCTCTAAGCGCTGAAGGTGCGGCTGGGACCGCATCCTTGGCATCGTTAAAATGGCTACGGTCATTACCGAAGAGTGCATTAATTGCGGAGCATGCGCGCGCGAGTGCCCTAACCAGGCGATCTACCCAGGCGGGGTGTGTTGGGAACTGGACGGCGCGCAGCACCCGGCGCTGCGCGAAGACATTTACTATATAGCTCCTGAAAAGTGCACCGAATGCGTAGGCTTTCACGAGCGTGAGCAATGCGCCGTGCTCTGCCCGGTGGATTGCTGCATTCCGGACCCGCAGCGGCCCGAGAGCGAGGAAACGCTGTTGGGGCGGACCCGGCGACTGCATTCTCAAGTCAAGTTCGACGAAGATTTTCCTTCGCGTTTCAAAGCTTTGAGAGGTAGTTTAGGAAACGAAGCTGGGCGATGCGAAGACGCCAATCGCGCTGGCTAGGCAGCGTGCTTGCCACTAGGGGCGATTTTGAGTTTGTTCGAACGTATTATGCGGTTTGACGTGTTGCTGGTTGGGGTTAAGACGCGTCTTATTTGCGCCAGAAGTTGGGTCGGCTTCGGGAGCGACAGGCCAGGCGAGTGAACATGGGGAAGATTCGGGTCGCAATCATCGGGGTCGGCAACTGCGCGTCATCGTTGCTCCAGGGAATCGAATATTACCGGCACATGCCTGCGCAGGATCGACAGGCGGCGATCGGGCTGATGCATTACGACCTGGGAGGCTACCGCCCGGAAGACGTCGAGGTCGTTTGTGCCTTCGATATTGACGCGCGCAAGGTAAATCGACCCGTCGAAGAGGCGTGTTTCGCGCCGCCCAATAACACCATCACCATCTGGCGTGAGCTGCCGCGCTACGGGGTCACCGTCGCCATGGGCGAGATTCTCGACGGCGTTGCCAGCCACATGGCCAACTACGACCCGCTGCGTACGTTCGTTCCGGCCCAGGAGAAACCGGTAGATATTGAGCGGCGGCTTCTCGAGAGCGGCGCCGAGATCGCGCTTTGCTATCTGCCGGTGGGAAGCCAGAAAGCGGTCGAGCGCTATGCGCGCGCGTGCCTCGAAACCGGCATAAGCCTGCTCAACTGCATGCCGGTATTTATCGTCTCGGACGAGAAATGGAGTCAGGAGTTCGCGAAGCGCAAAATTCCAGTCATCGGCGACGACGTCAAGTCACAGCTCGGCGCGACCATCCTTCATCGCGGGATAATGAAGCTGTTTGCGGATCGAGGTATCAAAGTCCGCCATACCTACCAACTTAACACCGGCGGCAACACAGATTTCTTGAACATGCTGGACCGCTCGCGTATCGGCTCCAAGCGGACGTCGAAGACCGAGGCGGTGCAAAGCGTGCTTACCGAGCGCCTTCCGGACCAGGATGTTCATATCGGGCCGTCAGACTATGTTCCCTGGCAAAACGACAACAAAGTTTGTTTCCTGAGGATAGAAGGTGAAGGGTTCGCGCGCATCCCGATCGAACTGGAACTGCGAATGTCGGTGCAGGATTCGCCCAACTCAGGAGGCGTAGTCATCGACGCCATTCGCTGTCTGAAGCTTGCACGCGACCGGGGAATCGGCGGCCCGCTCTACTCGATTTCGGCCTACACGATGAAGCACCCACCGCGCCAAATCGCCGACGATATCGCCCGAGACCGGGTCGAGAAGTTCATTACCGGTGAAATCGAGCGCTGAATCGCGGCGCAACCTCGTCCTCGCCGGTACTCGTTCAGCCAAGCTTTCGCACATGGCCCTGGAACCGTAAAATTGTCCTTGTCAAGGATGGGACCGCTTCAGGGCAAGACGATAGTGCTCGGGGTAAGCGGTGGAATCGCCGCCTACAAGGCCGCCGAGATTGTGCGTCTCCTCACCGCCCGCGGCGCGTCGGTGCGCGTCATGATGACCCCGAACGCATCGCAGTTTATCACGGCGCTGACGATGCAGACGCTGAGCGGCTATCCGGTCGCTAATGACACCTTCAGCCTTACCCAGGAATCGGAAATCGGCCATATCCGCCTGGCGGACAGCGCCGACGCCATCGTCATTGCTCCAGCGACCGCCGATATTATCGCGAAGGCTGCCGTAGGAATCGCCGACGACTTGGTAACGACCGTTCTGCTGGCCGCGCGTTGCCCGGTTGCTTTCGCTCCGGCGATGAATGTCCATATGTACGGCCACCCGGCTGTCGTCGAAAACCTGGCGAAACTGCGCGCTCGCAGCGTCACAATCATAGAACCCGGCGAGGGCGAACTTGCGTGCGGCTACGAGGGCAAAGGCCGCCTTGCGGAACCGGCAGAGGTCGTCGAGGAGGTGGAACGGATGGTTTCGCGCCACGACCTCGGTGGCCAACGGCTGCTGGTGACCGCCGGGCCGACGGTCGAGCCGTTGGATCCGGTGCGGGTAATCAGCAACCGTTCGTCGGGAAAGATGGGCTTCGCGGTGGCGCGCGCGGCGTGGCGGCGCGGGGCGCAGGTTAAGCTTATCGCGGGGCCGGCGGCACTGTCGGTGCCGCGTGGTGTCGAACGGATCGACGTGGAAGATGCAGCGCGGATGCTCGCCGAGACCTCGCGCCATTTTCCCTGGTGTACGGCTCTGGTGATGGCCGCGGCGGTGGCAGATTTTCGGCCAGCGCGTCCATCCGGCCAAAAAATCAAGAAGACCTCCCGGGCCATGACGGTCGAGCTAGCACCCATTGCAGATGAACTTCCGCGATTGACGGCGCGCAAGGCCGGGCGGGTCGTGATCGGCTTCGCAGCCGAAACGGAAAACCTTGAAGCCAACGCCAAGACGAAACTTCGCGAAAAGAAGCTGGACCTGATTGTTGCCAACGACGTGACGCGCGAAGGCGCCGGTTTTGCCGTCGATACCAACGTTGTGACGCTGATCGGCGCCGATGGCTCCGTGCAAAGCTATCCGAAGATGGCCAAGGACGAGGTCGCCGACTTGATCCTCGACCGGCTCGTCGCGCTGCTCAGCACGGGTGCCAAAGGGCGACCGCTACGGGCCGTGAAGTGACGGCGCCGCAATGCCATGGCGGCGCTGCGCGCCGGGCTCTCCACGGGCGGCCGCGCTAACGTGCCGGAATCAAGTCAGCCGCCGGGGCGCGCTCTCCTGCTCGAATCCCTGCGCGACTATCTCGGTCAACTTCAGGAAGAGGGGCTGGACGGACTGCCAATTTCTACTGAAGCTGC
>JAJYVB010000192.1 GCA_021792265.1 Deltaproteobacteria bacterium
CCCTTCAGCACGCTGACGACGGTGTGCTGCGCGCGATGCGCCGCGAGCGGAACGTAGCCGCGGTAGAGCGCCTGCTGGACCGCGTGCGCGGACGCGTCGACGAAGTCGTTATCAGAACCGCTTTCATCGTCGGCTTTCCCGGCGAGACGGACGAAGCATTCGAGCGGCTGTTGCAATTCGTCCGGACGCAGCAGTTTGACCGTGTCGGTGTGTTCACTTATTCGCACGAGGAGGGCACTGCCGCTTACGACCTGCCAGGGCAAGTGCCCAAACGGGTCAAGCGGGCGCGGCGCGCACGGCTGATGGAGGCGCAGGCGCCGATCGCGCTGGCGAAGAATCGGGCGCTGGTGGGCCGCGAGATCGAAGTCCTGGTGGACGAGCGCACGCAGCCCGGCACCCAGCGGTTTTGCGGGCGCAGCGCCGGCCAGGCTCCGGAGATTGACGGCATGGTGATTCTCGAGGGGGAGGCAAATCCGGGTGAGTTCGTAAGGGCGCAGGTCACACGCGCGTCGAACTACGATCTTTATGCAAAGGTTATTCAGAGAATCGATTAAAGGCCGGAAGGTAGGCACTATGACCAAAAAAACAAGTATGTCTGCGGGCCGGAAAAAGTTTCTCGCCAAGGTGCGCACTAATCTTATGGAGATGCGCGCCAGGCTGCTGTCGGAAATCGACGCCGACATGCGTGCCGAGCGGGAGGGCAACAAAGACGAAGGCATGGACACCTACGACCTTGCCTCCGAGGAGCGCGACCGGGAGATAAACTTCATCCTTTCGGACCGGGAGCGCAACAAACTTCAGCAGATCGACGAGGCCTTGGAGCGCATCGACGGCGGAAGCTATGGAATCTGTGAATCCTGTGGGCTGGAGATCGCCGAGCCCCGCCTTGAGGCACTGCCCTTCACGCAGCTCTGTCACGACTGTCAGCAGGAGCAGGAACGGGAGGCGCGCACCGAGCGGCGTTACGAAGAAGAACGAAACGTCTACCGCAAACTGGGTTCAACTGACGTCGACGACGACAACGTTTAGCAGGCTCGGTCTATTGGGTTGAAACCGTACCGATCCGGCAGCGGCCTGCTGCTTGCCAGAGCGCCGGAAGCGGGCCGTCGGCGCCGCTGAGCGCAGCGAAGCACCCGGGCTTGGACGAGGCTGTTGGCGGCTCTCTTGCGGCAGCATCTTTACTAGGGACGTGCGAGGGTGCATCTTTATGCGGAAACGCGATGCTCGTCGCGCGGGTCGCTCGCCGTGACGGGCCTTTCTCAAGATGCGCATATTTATTGGGTTTGAGACCGGACAACCGCAAGGACCGCGGTCCGGAAAGCCGTCAGGGACTCCTTCGCTGGGGTCCGCTCGCCGCCCGGCCGGCCGCACCGTGGTCATTGCGGCCGCCAAGGGCGGTGCGGGAACGTCAACGTTAGTGGCTAATGTCGGCGCGGCGCTTGCCCTGTCAGGTCGCAAGGTAGGGATGGTTGACGCCGACTTGAACGCGCCGACGCTGGGTTCGATACTCGGCATGAAGCCGCTATTGCGCGCCCCGCTGTCGGGCCGTATCGACCCGTGGATGGGCCCTCTAGGGATCAGCGTTGTATCCAGCGACATTTTGCCCGAAGGGGAGCCGTTGCCGGTAAGCTTCTCCGAGAGTGAGCGGATGGAAGACGTGGTACCGGCCAACGGAAGACCTGTAGCGGTGGACTACTGTGCCGCACTGGGCCGGATGCTCAATGAGAGCAGGCTGGAGGACTCCGGTGTCGTGCTTGTCGATCTCAGCCCGGGCGTGGTCTCCCTGCTGAACCTGCTCAAGACGACCGCCCCGGATGCGGCGGTGCTAGTGAGCACCGGCGGGCGCAGCACTATCGAGACGACTCGCACGATGGCAGAACTGCTGGCAGACAGCTCGGTACCGCTGCTTGGGATCGTCGAGAACATGACGAGCTTTATTTGCGACAACTGTCATTCGGTGCGCCCGCTGTTGCCCGCAGGCGAATTGGCAGGACTCGCTCGCGAGTTGGAAGCTCCGATCCTTGGCCGCCTGCCGTTCGACCCGCGCCTCGCCCAAGCTGGCGAACTCGGAACGATTTTCGTCCGCTCTTATCCCGACGCCCCTGTGGCCAAGCAGATGAAGGCGATTGCTACCGGCATCGCTTCCCGCCTTGAAGAGCTGAGCGAAGCTCAACGCACCGCCGCGAGCGAACAGCAAGGCTAATCCCGCGGGCCGCTAAGCTCGCCCGCCGGCTGTATTCGGCGCGAATACTCGAACATACCGTAACTATCGATGCGGGCGCGTTGAAAAGTCGCAAAGCCGATCGACGTCTGGAAGCGCCCTCCGTTGGGCGCCGGCCGCGAGAGGCACAGCACGGCGGCGGGTGTGCCGTTTAGAATTTCGGATTGGCCGCCATCGAACCGTAGGGCGATTGTCAGCGACGAAACCGCGCTGCCGGCTGCGGCGGCGTCCGGTTCGAAGCACGAAACGCGGCCGCGTCGGCGCATATCGCGCCCAATCTCGCATAGCAACGAGCGCGGAGTGCGTTCACTGGCCGCCTCTGTCATCTCGGCCCAGACAAGACTCGGCCCCCTACCGTTGCCGTCCGAGATCGCCCAAAATCTTCGCCGCGAAACGAAGTCCTCCGAGCCAAGGCCGCTCAGCGTATCTCCCAGCCGGGCTCCGGCTTCAAGCGCCAAGCGCCTGTGCCCCAGGCGCAATTCGCCTGTAAGGCTGCCGAAACCCAAAGCGCAGCCATCCTGCCACGGTGCGCGCCGCGGCTCCCGACCCATGCCGGCTTCGGGCTCGCCGACCAACTGCACTTCGCAGTGAAGGCAAACGTTCTCGCAGACCGCCGCACCTGCCAGCGCGGATTCAAGCTCCAGGTACGAGCGGCCGTCCGCCACGGCGAGCATCGGGCCCTCGAAATCGAGGCGTACGGTGTGGCCGGCAAATCCAAGGCTAAGCGGTCCCAACGCAAGGCCGCCCGCACTCGCAAGCGGAACACCTTGCGTCGTGAACATCAGGACCGTCCCGTCGCCGAGCATGACGATGGCCCTGGCGCCGGCACCGCCGCGGCCCAAGTCGAAGCTCGCCATCGCGCCGACCATCGCGTTGGCATCGAAAAACTCGATTCCGTAGCGGTGCGGCATGTGAAAAGCGCCGCGTCCCGGCGAAAATGGACCGGACCAGCCTGCGCGCGCCGGATTGAACCTTGCCAGCTTGGCGGCGGGCTCGTCGCAAGCGGTGCCGTGGCCGAGGTGGCTGACGGATCCTCCCGTCGGCAACGTCTCCGCCAGCGTCCCGGAAAACGTGCGCACCGTGGCGTCGATATATTGCGTCCGCATACGTCCGGGCAGCCGAAGCGTCGCGGAAAGCTCCATTTGCACCGCGTCGATTCGCCCGGCCGCAGACTGCTCAGCCAGGCGCGCCAGAGCGCTCGCCTCGTGCGATTCGTGACGAGGAGTAAAGATCTGCGCAAGGTTGTTGGCGTCGGCCGCTGGGTAGCGAAGACCGAAGGTGACAGCAATTTCCTCTGCTTCGAGCAACTCCGACAGCCGGCGCAGTGGACCTTCGATGAAGGCCTCTCTCGCGCATCGGAAGCTTCCGGCGGGCGTGTACAAACGACCCTGCCGTGTCTTGAGCCCTACGCCGAGATCGAGCCGCGGCTCGACGACGTTCCATCCGTGCAACAAAACGAGCGTCGCCCGTTGCCCAGCCTTGAGGATCGATTCGACCCGCTCCGCCAGCAGCTCGACGAACCACGGCGCGTGGCGCATCACCTGGTCCAGACGGTTCAGGTCAAGCCGATTCCGGTCAAGCGCGCAGTTGACCAGCGCACCCGCTCCGAGGCGGTGGGCAAGCTCGATCGCGATCTCGGCCGTATAAAGGTCGTTGACTCGCGGATTGGGCAGGGTGCGGCAATTGAGTTCGGCCCGCCCGCCATGCGGTGCCAGAAACAGAATCGGCGCCTGGCCCTCGACCATCCGGAGCCACGCCGGCAGCCCGTTTTCGGCCTCCATCGACACCGAACAGGCGGTCACGTCGTCAAACGCCATCGCGCAAATTTCCCGCGCACCTGGAGCGCGAAAGAGGTGGCAAGATAATAACCGACATAGGCGAGCGACGGGTAGAGCAGCGCCGAGCTGCACACCGGCAACTCGGCAACCATCCCGAGCGTCACGGCCGCCCATGCCACGCTAAGAGTGAGCGTAAGTTTTCGTAGCGGGCCTGTACGGTTCGGATAAATGAACTTGAGCGGCATCGCCACCATCGCCGACAGTGCCGCGACGATCGCCGCGTTAAGCCCCGCCGGCAGCCTTAGACAAAAGAGGTAGAGCGCGACCAGGTTCCAGTACGAGGGGAAGCCGCGGAAGTAGCCGTCCTCGGTCTTGGCGTCCACCCGGCAGAACCCGTAGGCGCTCGCCATCGCGGCCATGATCGCCACTGCCAGCCCCGGCCATCGCGCGGGCAGAATCGCCATTCGAAGCATCAGAAAAAGCGGCGCCACAACGTAAGTCAGATAGTCCACCACGTTGTCGAGCATCGTGCCGTCCAGCGCCGGCGCTCGATCGCGCACTCGAAGCCAGCGCGCCAGCGGGCCGTCGGTCGCGTCAACAACCGTGGCCACGCCCATCGCCGCAAACGCAGGTCTCACCTCGCCGCGGGCGGCGTAATGAATGGCGAGCAGCCCCAAAGCCGCGCCGCTCGCCGTATAAAGATGGACCGCCCAGGCGAGCGCCGTCATCGCACGCTCGCGCGAGGACGGCGGGTGTGCAAGCGCCACGGCAGCGTCCGCTTCCAACACCTGGTGTTCCTCGGTCAGCTTTTTGGGCTGGCGAAGTAATTTTCGAGCACGGTCATATACGGCCCACAGGTGCGCCGGCTCTTGACGTGCTCCATAGCTTCGCGAAGCGGCAGCCCGGCTTGCACGTGCAGGAAGCCGATCGCCAGCGTCGGAGCACGGTTGAGGCCCGCGTTGCAATGCATATAGACGCGCTCGCCCTCGGCCACCAGGTGTCGCAGGCAAAGCAACGCCTGATCGAAAAACTGCGCCATGCTGTCGGCGCCGGAGTCAGCGATCGGCGTACGCGCAAAGCGGATGCCGGCGGCGGCGTACGCTTGTGCCAGGGTGGCTTCGTCGAGTCCGTTGAGTCTGAGGTCCAGATCGTCCTGCAGCGAGTGGACCGCCGTGACGCGATGGCACTGGCGAAGCCAGACCGCATCCTGCGGACGCGGATACTCGCCAATCAGCAGCTCGGAGCAGATTTCGGTGACCGACGGCCGCGCGTCTGACCGCGACGGTCTGGGCATGTCGTGCCGAGGATTGTTAAACAGGTGGTCGTCCACTATTCGACCTCTAAGATAAACCGTGCTCAGAACCAAGGCACGGGGTAAAGATGCCGGTCGCTGGCGCCTTGGCGGCCCTGCCCTGCCCGACTCCATTCATACTGCCATATCGAAGCCAGAACCGAAGCGCCGTCGGCAAGCTGCGCCGCTACCATAGCGCGCTCTTGTCCCAGCAAGGCTCTTCGGTAAGCCGTCCGCGCGGCGTAACGGTTGGCGCTCATCGCACGATGGTCTGCCTGGACCACTTCGCCGACCAGTTCGTGCGCGCGGCGCAGCTCCGCGATTTCGGCTTGCCAGACCGATTTAACCGGCTCAAGACGGACTTCGCGCGCCGCCAGCGGCGTCAGTTCGGGGATTCCCTGGTCAACCGCGGCTTCGAAGCGGCGGTGCTCGCCGTTGACGTTGTATCCGCGTTCGTAGCCGGTCGTATGAAGCGGCTGGCTCGCGTCGGCAACATAATGGCTGAGCAGGCCGGCAACCCGAACCTCGGCGCGTTGGCCGGAGGCCGCGAAAGCTTTGCGAAGCATCCTGGCCTCAAACTCTATCGTCCATGGCAAGGTTCCGGCGTGGTAGTAACGGTAGCGGCCGAATTTCTCCATCATCGCCCGGCGGCTCGGCTCCAGAACCGCGAACGGATCGCTCCCGTAATCCTCGAGGTCGATATAATGGCGGCGCCCTTCGGCACGGTCGTAACGGCGCCGGATATCCGGTTCGACCGAGTAGTAGAGAAGCTCTCGCAGGTTACTTTCCAAAAGCGTTTTCAGCGGCGAAGCCGGCAGCGCTGTCACTGCCAGCTTTGTGATCGACTTATGAGTGCGCGCGTCCCAGGCCCTCGCTTCGGGAAGGACCGCCAAAAGCGCTGCCAACGCAAAAAGAAGCCCTGCGGTCCGCGCAATCGTGCGATGACACGCGGTGGTTGCGAATCTAGTATGGTGTCCCGTTAATACCCTCAATAAAAACCGCCTTGCGCAGTGCGTCATCCTGAGCGCAGCGAGTCTGCGCGCGGAGTCGAAGGATCCGCGCGGCATTCCCTGGCCGCGCGATTTGGTTGGGTTTGCCGAAGAAAGTCCATCGCAGCCGCAAGGATGGCGGCTGCGGATTCTTCGCTGCGGAGGCCCCTCTCGCTTCGCTCAGGGCGCCGCAGCGGCGGCTCA
>JAJYVB010000193.1 GCA_021792265.1 Deltaproteobacteria bacterium
AAGGAGTGTCCTTGAGATAGGCCTTGACGACGAGACGGTTGTCAGGTGAATCTTCGGCAAGCAGTATTTTCAAGGGTCGTTGTTCCGTCGTTTTGCTCTTGTCGCTCTGCGCGCCCGGCTGTTCTTTCGGTTCTCCTCCCCTTCCCATCGTCTTTCCCACCGCCTCCAGAAGCTCGTAACGTACCGCCGGTTTGCTCACGCAGGATGCGTGAACGAGACTGGCCGTTCCCGACTCGCTCGACGCAGCCAGGACGAAGAGCACACCAGTCGCTGGACGGTCGCAGGCGAAGCCGAGCAGCTTTCCAATCTCAACCCCGCAGGCTGCAGGCATCTCGGCGTCGAGGATCCCCACGTCATAGGGCATATTCCCGCCCGAAGCCGCGCCTATCAGCGAAAGCGCCTGTTCGCCTTCGCCGACTGCCGTTACCGACGCACCGGCGGCCTCCAGGGCCTCTCGCAGCGCGTCCAGGGCGGTCGTGTTGTCGTCGGCAACCAGGACGCGCACGCCAGTCAAGTCTACGGCTTTAAGCTCGGCCGCATCGGCCGCGGCAGCAAGCGGCAGCACGCATCGAAACGTGCTTCCACGGCCCGGTTCGCTCTCAACCGAAACCCGACCAGAATATAGCTCCACCAATCGCTTGACGATCGCAAGGCCAAGGCCGCTGCCGCCAAAACGCCGTGCTGTCGATGAGTCGGCCTGGGTGAAGCTGGAGAATATCGTTTGAAGTTTGTCAGGCGGGATACCTATGCCCGTGTCGGCGACCGTGAAACATAGCACCACCCGGTTAAGCGGGTTGGCTTTCGGGCCCTGTTCTGGCAAAGGAAGATCCTTCCCAGATGCATGCGAGACCGTAAGGACCACTTGGCCGCGCTCGGTAAACTTGATCGCGTTGCCCATCAGGTTGACCAGGATTTGCCGCAGCCGCAGCGGATCGCCCACTAGCATACGCGCAACGTCGGGCATGATCCGCACGATCAGTTCAAGCCGCTTGCCGTGCGCGCGCACACCAAGAGCGCCCGCGCACTTGACAATCAAGTCGTCGAGGTCGAACGTGGTTTGTTCGAGCGTCAAGTGCCCGGCTTCGACTTTGGCCAGGTCCAGGATGTCGTCGATGAGTTGCAGCAGCGCGTCTCCGTTGGCGCGCATCGTTTGCAGGTAACTCCGCTGATCCTCGGTGAGCCTGGTCCCCCAGAGCGCTTCGGCCATCCCTAGGATCGCGTTCATGGGCGTTCGGATCTCATGTGACATACTCGAGAGGAACTCTGATTTGGCCCGTGACGCCGAAAGCGCTTTTTCGCGCGCCCGAATCAGTTCCGCCTGGGTCTTTTTCAGCTCGTCGATCTGTCGCGTTGCAGAGATTATGCAGAGCTCTCCGTTAAGCTCGACCACTACCGCCGAAATAAGCGCAACCCGAGTTCCCCCACGCCGGTCTCGATACTCGAACTCCAGGTTGCGCGCGAAGCCTTGCGACCGCAACTGGCGCACGAATTCGCGCGCCTGCTCCTTCTTTGTCCATAGCCCGAGCTCGAGGGGTGTTTTGCCAAGCGTTTCCTCCAGGCTGAGGCCGGTTGCGTTCAGGAACTCCGCGTTGACGCTGAGAATCCGGCCGTCGGAGAGCCGATGGACAAGTATCGGCTCAAGGCTCGCTTCGAAAATCTTACGGAGCGTGTCTTCGCTCTGGCGGGCGCGCTCCTCGGCCGCCTTACGTTCGGCCACCTCGGTTTCGAGCCGGTGGCGGCTTTCTTCCAGCGCCGCGACCTGCTCGGCGAGCCGCTCGCGCGCCGCGATGAGTTCAGCCTCGGTATGCTTCAGGTCAACGATGTCCTGCGACGACGCCACCACGCATAGCTCGCCGTCAATCTCGGCGACCCTGGCCGAAACCACCATAGGAACCACCGTTCCATCGGCAGCTCGCCTATTAAGCTCCCGCCCGCTTACCTGGCCGGTCTCGGTCAGTTCGCGGTAAAAACGCTGCGCCGCTTCGTCCGGTACAACGTGCTTGATCTCCTCAATGGTGCGGCCGATGAGGTCGCCGCGGTTGCGGCCGGTGACACGCAGAAACTCGGAATTCGCTTCGGTGATGCATCCGTCGCTTAGGCGGCGGATCGAAATCGGGTTGAGGCTGGTTTCCAGGATTTTCCGCAACTTCTCTTCGTTGGCCCGGGCGCGCTCCTCGGCGGCCTGACGCACGCCGACCTCAGCCTTGAGTGTCGCTTGGCTGGCTTCCAGGTCCTTTACCTGAGCAGCAAGCGCCTCACGCGCTGCGATTAGCTCGCGTTCGATGCGCCGCTGGCGGGTCACGTCGCGGTTCTGGACGATCATGCAGGGCTCGCCGCTCAGTTCGACTGTCACGGCCGAAAGCTGCCCTATGAACGTTGATCCGTCTTGGCAACGAAATTCCGTCTCGAAGTCGCGAACCATGCCGTCGCGCCTGAGCGTTTCCTCAAATCGGTCGACAACACTCACAGGGTAGATGGCGAGTTCGCTAATCGACCTGCCGATCACCTCTTCGCGTTTGAACCCATGGCGCTTCAAAAACGCGGCATTGACCTCCAGCATCCTGCCGCTGGCAAGCGATCGCACTACCGTCCCATCGATACTGCTGTCGAAGATCTTCGCTAGCGTGGCCTCGCGATCAAGCAGCCGGCGTTCGACGTCCTCGCGCCGGGAAATCTCCCTGCTCAATTCGGCCTCGCGTGCCTCCAGCTCGGCGACCTTGGCGGCCAGAAACTCGCGCGCCGCTCTTGCTTCGCGTTCGGCGATCTTGGCGACGCTTATGTCGCGCCCAATGGTGACAGCAAACGGCTCACCGTTGACTTCCACCAGGACGCTCGAAATCCGCGCCGGATAAACCGTGCCGTCCTTGCGCTTTAGCTCTGTTTCGAGGCCGTCGACCGCGCGCTGGCTGAGAAGCATCTCGTAGAAGTTTTTGCGGTCTTCGCGGCGTGCCCACAGACGGACCTCTTCAACCTGACGCTCCGCGAAGTCTCGGCGGTTGTATCCGGTTATCGACTCGGTGGCGCGATTGACATGAATGATTTGGTAATCGTACAGGCGGGTGAACACCATGGCTTCGGCGGTAGCGTCAAAAATGGTTCGGAAAGCCTCCTCACTGTGCCGCAGGCGCTCTTGATCCCGGCCGCGTTCCTCTAGCAAATCGGCGCTGCGGGCCAGTTCGGCGCGCAGCCGCTCCTCTGTCGCATTCAAGCCGCGCATCGTCGCCCGAATCTCCTGGCGATAAAATTGTCCGAGCTTTACTGCAACCAGCGCGATCGCGCATCCTGCGAGCAGGCCCAGCCATCGAAACGGACCCAGCGCGTCAGACGACGGTACAATCGCCGTGTGGATTCCGAAAGCAGCGAGCGTAACTGCTCCCAGTCCCAACTGCCAATCGGCGCTCCACGGCACCAGTGCGCCGACGCCCATAACCAGCAGCAAAAGGGCGGCGTAGCTCGGCGTGGCGCCGTTGCTAACGATGCTCGCGGCCGTTTCGCAGCCAATCAAAGCCAAGGAGCTGGCGAAAACCGCGGGCCGCCAAAAGCGGGCGCTTACGCGCGTGCCCGATACCATGAGCGCGCAGCCCACGAGTGCTGCCAGCACGTGATACGGCCATATCTTTTCCATCACGCCGGGCTGCTCCGCGAATCCGAGGATTAGCAAAGCGGCCTCGTAGATGACCGCTATGAGTCCGCCGACCGCAATCAGCCGTGTCAGGTGGCGAGGGGACACAAACAGCTCCTCTTCTGCCTTGATTCGTTGAGATTGAAGCGAAGGCCCGGTTTCAGCGGCCGGCGGCAAATCAACCGGCCGACTGCTCGAAGCAGCTTCAATGCAAGCTCTTGATGCGACTATCATGTACCCCGATTCCTGTCCCAGGCTGGACCGAGAAGCGATGATGCATAGCAAAAGGAATACCGTTACCGACCGTGCATTTTCGAGTTGACTATGTTGCTATTTGGGACAAAAGGAAGCGCATTGTCACACGTGGTATTTCAGATTCGCATGTGCCGCTCAGAACGGACTAGCTTCACGAATCTGGCAACGGTCCGGATTTGACAGCGCAACAGGTTGAGCCCGCAGTCCGCGGTGGCATTTTCGTGGCGCCGCTGCCGGCATAATAGCTTTCGATGCGCGGGTGGTGCGCCGTTCTTGCCCGCCGCGGGCACCTTTAACGGGTTCTGGGCGGCGGTTAAGCTTAAGTAACGATCAACGGCCGGAGAGCGATTTGCACAATGGGGGCTCTATTCACTGCGGTCGGAACTACCGCCCGTACGAGGGGTTGGGTTGCTCCGCCTAGGCACATAGCGCTTGGCGCGCCGTTGCGCGCTTTCGAGCCTCTAACGGCGTGTTCACCGGCGCTGCTCAATAGCTCGCTTTCGGCATCCAACGTAACCTGCAAGGCCCGGGGGCATCGCATCGACATGCCGGCCAGCATGATAGCTGTGGGTAGGCGCTTCGGGTGACCGCCGTGCGCGTGCTGGCCTTGGTCCGCGACCTGTTTTTCCGCGCGCGCCTCGAAGCTGCGGCGAAGGCCGTAAGCGCCGAGGTTGGGTACGCTTCCAGCCTCGACCGGGCACGCGACCAAATTACGGAAACGGCGCCGGCGCTGGTTATCGTCGATCTGGGCGACGGCGCTTTCGACCCGGAGGCGATTGCCAAACAGACCCGGGAGCTTGCGGCGGTGCAGCTCGTGGGCTTTGCCTCGCACGTCGAACTCAGGAAGCTTGGCGCTGCACGCCAGGCCGGCTTCGATCTTGTACTTTCGCGCGAGGAATTCACCGCGCGCCTGCCGGAGCTGCTGGGCGGTAGCTTTCGGAAGTAGGCATCAACGCGCTACATCTTGCGCTAGCGCTTGCCGCTTAAGTTGGAAGACCGCAGGCAAAATCGCGAAATGTCGGCATTGGACAGTTTCAGCGCGCCTGTCAGGCGATGGTTTGAGCGGCGCTTCGGGCACGCCGCGCCGGTCCAGGAACTCGGATGGCCGGCGGTGGGGTCGGCGCTGCGTGTCCCCGGCCACGACGTTCTGTTGTGCGCTCCGACGGGCAGCGGCAAGACGCTTGCCGCCTTTTTATGGGCGATCGACCATCTGACCCGTGAAGCGGCGCGCGGCGTCCTTGGGGAGCGGGTACGCGTCGTTTACGTTTCGCCCCTGAAGGCGCTTGCCAACGATATCCGGCTTAACCTCGACGAGCCGCTGGAGGGAATCCGCGAAGCTGAGCGAGAGCTTGGGGTTGTACCGAGCCACGTACGTGCCGGGCTGCGCACCGGCGATACCCCGGCCCGTGAGCGGGCGGCGATGCTCAGGCGTCCACCCCATATTCTGGTCACGACGCCGGAGTCGCTCTTCATCATGCTTACGGCGCCGCGTTTTCGCGAAAAACTCAGCGCGGTCGGCTACGTAATTGTCGATGAGCTTCACGCATTGGCGGGCAACAAGCGCGGCGTTCATTTGATGCTCACTCTGGAGCGCCTTGAGCGCCTGGTAACGCGCAATGGTGGCGCTCGCCCGATTCGAATCGGCCTCTCCGCTACGCTGAACCCGGTCGAGCGGCTTGGGGCCTTTCTGGCCGGCAACCACGTCGTTTCCGACGGCGAGTGCATGCCGCGCCCGATCCAAATCATCCGCGCCGACGACATCGGCCGCGAGCTGGATCTGGCCGTGCTCGCTCCTGGACCGCCGCTTGGTCCTCTCGCCACCCATCAGCACTGGGAGGCGATGTACGATGCGGTCGCCGACCTGGTCCGAAGTCATCGCACGACGCTGGTTTTTACTCTCAGCCGGCGATGGGCCGAGCGTATCGCCCTCAATCTTCAGAAGAGGCTCGGCGCCGATACTGTGCTGGCGCATCATGGGAGCCTCGCCCGCGCCGAACGGCTCAAGGCTGAGCAACGGCTCAAGAACGGCGAACTTAAGGCGATTGTAGCGACCGCGTCGCTTGAGCTCGGTATCGACGTTGGCGCCGTCGACCTCGTTTGTCAGGTCGATTCGCCGAAGTCGATCTCGGCTGCGATCCAACGGATCGGGCGTTCCGGACACCGTCTGGGCGGCCTGCCTAAGGGCCGCTTTTTCGCGCTGACGCTCGACGACCTGGTCGAATGCGCGGCCGTGGTGCGCGCAATTCGCCAGGGGTGGCTCGACGAAGTCGAGATTCCGCGCGGATGCCTTGACGTTGCGGCACAGCATACGGCCGCTATCGCGGCCGAAGAAGGGGAAGTTGACGAGGGCGATCTACTTCGTTTGATGCGCGGCGCCTTCGTCTTTGGCGGGCTC
The DNA here is from genome assembly GCA_021792265.1 of Deltaproteobacteria bacterium. Lineage (GTDB taxonomy): Bacteria > Desulfobacterota > Binatia > Binatales > Binataceae > JAJYVB01. The sequence goes on from JAJYVB010000193.1 coordinate 6,273, forward strand.
GAACAGGGGCAATTGCGAGCGATGCTCTCGGCGATGGCCGTCTTACCGCGAGGCAGGATTCGCGGCTGTGCGCCCAGGATTTTCTATGATCCGGTGAACGGGAAGGTCAGGCCGTGCCGGGGCGCTGCGTTGACGGCCATGACCTCCGGCG
>JAJYVB010000194.1 GCA_021792265.1 Deltaproteobacteria bacterium
TCGAGCAGCTTTTGTTGGTCAGCGATTTTCCCGACTCGGAGCGCCTCCTCGACACGCTTTTCCCGGGCCGCCGGGAACTTCCTTCAGGATCGGCGATTGTCTTCCATGACGACAAATCCCTGCTCTCGCTGGGCCAGTATCGGCACGTCCTGGCAGTATTGGCGAGGTTGGAGGGCCAGGGCAACCTGCCTCGTCTTGACTACGCGGTTGAGCGATGGCCCGACCACAACACTTTCTGGCCCGCGGTGAAGATTGCGGAGGGTTCCGGACAGTGCGTTATCGACGTTGCACAGATCGAAGGACGGGGCGATTTCGCCTCTGCACTCGGCGCTGCGATTGAGCAGGCGCTTTCACCGCCCGAACGCGTGATGCTGGACGAGGACTTCCGCCCGTACGCCGATAGCTGCGTGTGGCGCTTCAACCAGGCGTTCTGGCGCTACCTTTCGGTTTGGCAGCGAGTAACGGGCAAGAGCTATCAGCGCGCCTTGCCCAAAGGCAAATCCGAGTCGCATCACGAGCAGTTCATCGTGGATGCGGCCCAAAACTTCGCCGGTCATGTTCGCGAGCTGCAGCGCGAGGGCCTGCTGCGGGGCGACGAGGAGGTATGGTTCCACGAAAAGGCCCCCGGATCGGGCGAGTTCGCCGCCGGCCTGCTTGACCAAGTGCGCGAGCACTTTCCGGACCTCTACGGCCGCCTGCGCGTCGTACTATCCGATGCCTCCAGCGATACCCTTGGCCTAACGGCGCGCGAGCTGGAAAGACGGGGGCATCTCCCCGAACGCCCCGGAATTCCGCAAATTTTCTTTCGCCAGCTTGTTGGCGACGTGCAATCGGCGGTTACGAAGCCCGACGGCGCGGCCGTGAGCCTCGAGGGCCGTTTCATCTATTACCGTCACGCCAACTTTTTCGATCAGCTCCCGACGCGGCTCTTTGCTCGCCGAAAGGGAGCCTTCTACGAGGTCCATGTCCGCGCTCACGTTCCCAAGGCCGCCCTGGACGAACTCGAATCGCGCCACGGCGTTGCGCTGGCCGAACTGCTGGCCGTAGTTGAGGGTAACAGCGACCTGAACCAATTCGATCCCGAGCGCCAGCGCCGCACGCTGGCTTTCTGGGGCGAGTTCTGGAACGAGGTCAAGCTGCAGGAACGCTACGTCGCAGTCGGCGACCTCGAGAACTACCACGACCATGGCTCCGAAGTCGCCGCCATTTTCCGCGACTACCGCGACCTGCGCTTCGTGACGAGCGACGTTGCGATAGCCTCGCTGTTCAACGACCTGCGACTGCTGGACCATCGGCGCGGCTATGCCTGCTTCACTGACGTTTTTCTCCAACGCCCCGCCGATTTCACGGAACGTTGGATCGAGTTGGCCAAATACGACAACGGCGTATGGGTCGGCACCAACGCGGTGCTGATGAGCACGCTTCTGGAGAAAGCCGGCTACGCGCAGCGCTACCATCCGGTCGAGCTGACACTCGGCGAACCGACTCCGGTTTATACGCTGTCGGTGCGCGCACCCGACGCCGAGCGGTTCGTCATCACGCCGGAGTTAATCCAGGGTCTCACCGGTATCGAGCGCGGTGCGCTGTCTGAAGTCGCGGTGACGGGTCTTTCGCGCCGCCAGAGAAACAACCTGCGGGCGCTGGGCGCTGCCCTGGGGCGAATAGCGCGCGAGCGTGACTGGAGCTGGCGAATGCTCAGCGAGGCGCTGGACCTGACCGCGCTCACCCGCGAACTTTACTACCGTGTTGCCGCGCGCGAGATGAGCGCCGGAACGCCCTTCGTCAAACTTGTAACGCTGATCGCGGAGCTGCTCGATCGGTATCCGCAGGAACGCGTGCGCGTCGATTGCGAACTGGGACGCAGCGACTTGGTCGACCTGGCCAATTTTCTCGATTGCCGCCCGCCCGGAGAGCTTCCGCTCGATCTGATTGAGCCGGGCCGAAACCTCGACAACCTGCGCAATCTGAGGCTTCGCCTGCCCACGCTCGCGCGCCGGCTCAAGGCGGGCGATTTCGTGCTCCTTGCTGAGACCGACCTGCCGCGGGGGCAGCCGGTCGAGGCTCTGCGCCGCCGTGTTCTTCAGCTCCAGAGCCACGTTGACGCGGTCTCGCTTACCTCGGGACGGCTCGCGGACCCGCGCTTTATGCGCAGTCGCGAGCTGCTGGAATCACCGCTCCTCGATGCGCTTCAGGCCGACCGCCTGGTGGTCACCGTCGAGATGCGCGACCGGCGGGCGGCCGATCTCGAGCGTGATCTGCGCGCCTTCGAGGCGCACGGCGTCAGGAACTTCTTTATCCTTACCGGCGACTTCGAGCGTAATTCCCGATGGTGGCTCGACTCGGTCAACGGGATCAGAATCGCCGACCGCCTGCGAAACGGCGAAGGAGCTGACGGTCGGCCTCTGGCCAACCCCGGACGCTTCCTGATTGCGGGCGCGCTTGCGCTCAGCCCGATTCCGGATTTGCTCGCGCGAGTCGAACGCGACGTTGAACTCAAGGCGCGCGCCGGAGTGGACGTGCTCTTCTCCCAGCCGGTCTATGACCTGGGCCTGGCGCGCGAGGTCCTTGGGGTCATCCGCGATCGCGGCCTGAGCGAGCGTGTCCATGTGGTGCTCGAAATTTTTCCCATGGCCTCGATGGCGCTGTTGAGGAGCCTAACTCAAGCGCCGGGAATCCTGGTCCCGAACGCGATGGCGGCCGCCTATCGGCGTATCGAGCGCAACGTCACGGCTTGCTGGACTAGCGAATCCTCGGCAACCAGCGCCGGAGAAGACAGCGACGCGGCCCACCGGCGCTTCGTCGAGAGGGTCTTCCGGGACGTGCCCGAAATACCTGGATACGAGGGATTTTTCTCGCCCGCCTTTGCCGCCAGGCTGTGCCACGCTGCCCAGGAGGCAGCCGCCGATGCTCGCTGCCGTGCGCCCCGCGGGCGCGAGGACGAGGCCGCACTGCGGGCGGCACGCGAAAGCGCGATCCTCGAGGTCGGTTTCGGCCTGGCCGAGGTCGCCATCGCCGAGCTCGCCGACCATCCCGCCGTCTCCGGCTTCCTGTTTGTGGCGCGCAACGGGCGTGAACTGGAAAGGCTGTGTGCCGAAGCGAGGCGCAGATGCCCGAAATAGCAAGCGCTAACGCAAGCTGCGGGCGTGCCCGCGGCGAACTGGCCTCCGAAGGCGTGCAACGTGAGTACGGCCTGACTCTGCGCCGCGTATGCGACCTGCTTGGCGCCTGCGGTCTTGCTCCGCCGGAGGGTACGCGCTTCGATCTGCGCCGTCCGGCCCTCATTGCGGGCGGTCAGAGCGGAGCGCCGGTGGTTATGATGCGCTGCGAGATCGACGAGCAAAGCGGCGAGGTGCCGGCCGAAGTTGCCACTTTAGCCGCGGCGCTTGCGCAGTCTCAGAACATCGATAGCTTGAACCTCCGCGTTGTGTGTATGCCGTCCCATTGGGAGGAAAACTCCTACTTGTTGCGCCAGTCTTATGCTGCTGCCGACGTCGAGCTGACGATCGCTCTTGATCCCGGCGACCTTGGCGCAGCCGAGGAGGCGCGGCGCCCGCTGCGCCTGCGTCTGGGGCCGGAACCGATACATCGGCGGCTGGCGCGATGGCTCGAACGCCATCCATTTTTCTACAGCCTGGCTGTTCTGGCCGAGTTCTCGCTGAAGCATCCGCTCTTCGGCCAGATACTATGCGGCGGCCCGTGCGGGATAAGCAGCGCCTGGCAGTTCATGTGCACGATGGGCAAAACGTTCATGTCCAAGCGCGATATCGATGACAATCTGCTCACGCGGCCGGTTTTCGAGCGGATGCGGGCCGATCCGCGGCCGATCGTGCGCCTGCTCTGGCCGCTATGGGAGAGATGCCTGAGGTTGGCACTCTGGCCGGCGATAGGGCTGCGCCGCTTAATCGTCAGGCTTGCGCGGCTTATGCCCGCATGGTGGACGCTTGCAGCCCGGGGAGCACTGCGCACGGGCCTGACGTTTTTCATCAACGAGCTGGAATGTCCGAAGTCGCTTCGAAACGGTGCCTGCGGCGCTCCCACCAATGAGGGTAAGTGTGGAGAGCTTCTCAAGTACGGCATTTCCAAACCGTGCATCTTCTACGTGCGCAACGCCCGCGACCGCTCCGGAATGAAGCTGGCGGAGCGGCTGGCGCGCCGCGCTTCCAGCCTCGAAAAGTTGCCGCTGCCGGCCGTAGGGCGTCCGCTCGCCGTGGCGCTCAGGGTTTTAGCGGCGATAGTCGCGCGTCGCCCGCTTTCGAACCAGATTTACCCCCGGGTTGACGAGACTGTCCCCGGCGCCTCGGCCATCGTGAGCGCGATGGCGGGTCACTACCATGGCGCCAGGATCTTCGGCTCAACGGCTTATCTCCCGCCGCTTCTATCGCGCTCGACAATGGTGCTTGCCGGCCTTACGCCGCGTGGTCAGAACCTCGCCGTGGCAGCCCGGCTCGCATTTGCGCGCCGGCGTCTGCGTGTCAGCGACCGCGCCGAGGTCCTGGCGAGGATCCTTGATGCGCTTTGCCGAAAAGCACGGGCCGAGGCTGGGTCACTTCAACCCCCGGCCGCACGCCAACCGACGTACGAGCGGATGCTAACTGCTCAAGCGAGTCCGTCTCCGGCGTTGGGACGCTCCGAGACGCAGCGGCAGACATAGTCCGTACGGAAGCGCCGCAACCTCGCCGGATTGTCGCGTACAGCCGCGCAGGAACGGCGGTGAAAGTTGGTGCAGCGTGGCAAAATCAAACTGCGAACGCGGCGGAGGTTTCGTTGAGCCAACAATCCGGGCCGGGAGCGGCGAAGCAGCTCGGCGGCACGGGCTGGAACGAGCCGTCGCTTATTTCAGGTAACGCGACCGGGCAATGCATTGGTTACGCCAGTTACTGGCTCTGGCGGCGCTACTTCTGCAAAGCTCGCAAGAGCACAAGCGGATGCTTGACTGACGCTGAACTTGGAGAGGTAGAAAAACATTTGTCTGGAGCTGAAATTCAGGCATTGCGCTACGGTTCGGCAATATAATGGCATGCGGATATCGAGGACTTCTTGGCCGCATATGGGAGAGGAAATTGGACGGGGTGACGAATTCAAGGGCGGGTGCGTCAGTCTCTCGGCGGCCTGACGCTACGCTTCTCGTCGAATTGTCCGGCGATTGGAGGCTCACCAGGGGGCTTCCTTCGCCAGAACCGGCCGAGCGCGCGATCGCCTCCGAGCCGAAACCGGCAAAAGTCAGCGTCGGCGGCGTGAACATCAGGTCCTGGGACAGCGGCTTATTGATTTTCATCAATTCGCTCGCTGCCGCCTGCCGGGCGAGGCAGATTGAGCTCGACTTGGAACAGATGCCCCAAGGCGTCGCTCGCTTGATCCGGCTTGCGGAGCAAGTGCCCGAGCGCAAGGGCGCTCGGACCGCGCCCGAAGAAACGTCATTTTTGGAAAGAGTCGGCGCCGCCGCGCTTTCAGGCGAGGCGTCTGCTAAACAGTTTATAACTTTGGTGGGCGCTCTAACGATTGCGTTGGGAAAGTTGATTCGCGGCAAGGCGCGATACCGGCGGATCGATCTGTTTCAAACGGTGCAGGAATGCGGTGCTGACGCCCTCGGGATCGTAACCCTGATAAGCTTTCTGGTCGGCGTGATTCTCGCCTTTATGGGCGCGGTACAGCTTCGGCAGTTTGGTGCGTCAATATACGTGGCCGACTTGGTCGGTATCGGAATGGTGCGCGAAATGGGAGCGATGATGACCGGCATCATTCTGGCCGGCCGCACAGGAGCGGCCTTCGCTGCGCAACTGGGCACGATGAAAGTGACCGAGGAGATCGACGCACTGACTACGATGGGTATCTCGCCAGTTGAGTTCCTGGTGGCGCCGCGCTTCATCGCGCTGGTAGCGATGATGCCTCTGCTGTGCGTATATTCCGACATGATGGGGATCGCGGGCGGCGCTGCGGTGGGCGCCTCGATGCTGGGCATGCCTTTGAAGCTCTACTATCAGCAAACCATCGCATCGCTTACGCTGACCCAGTTATTCGGCGGCATTTTCAAAGCGACCGTATATGGCGGGCTCATCGCTCTCGCAGGCTGCGCCAGCGGGCTCCAATGTGGCAGCAGCGCTTCGGCCGTCGGCGAAGCCACGACTCGGGCCGTCGTCAACGGCATCGTTTTGATCGTCGTCGCTTGCGGATCGTTTGCGGTGGTCTTCGATGTCCTCGGGATCTAACCTCGGACCTGTGCAGATTCCGACCCAAGGAAGTGCCGTGCCCCCGCGCGACCGGCGTCCCGCGCATATCACGGTGCAGGATCTGACGATGGCCTTTGGCAGCTTCGTGCTGATGCACGATCTCAACTTCGTTGTCGGCCGCGGAGACATTTTCGTGATCATGGGCGGCAGCGGATGCGGCAAGAG
>JAJYVB010000195.1 GCA_021792265.1 Deltaproteobacteria bacterium
CTCAACACCGGGCGAAAAGGCTTTTCAACGACCTGGTAAGAGGCCAATGGACAAGGAGAAAAAGGAGATCGAGGCGCGGCGCGTGCTCTGGGAAGAGGGGCGGCTGAAGCCTGCGAGCAGCCGTGCTCGCCGAGCGCGTTTCGAGACCAGTTCGGGCATCGAGATCGAACCCGCCTACGACCCTACCGACCTCGCGAACTTCAACTATCTGCGCGACCTCGGCTTCGCGGGCGAATATCCGTTTGCCCGCGGCGTCCATCCGGACATGTACCGCGGCCGTTTCTGGACGATGCGGCAGTACGCGGGGTTCGGCACCGCTGAAGAGTCCAACCGCCGCTACCGCTACCTTTTCGAGCACGGGCAAACGGGGCTTTCCGTCGCCTTCGACCTGCCCACGCAGATGGGGCGTGACGCCGACCATCCGCTCGCTCATGGCGAGGTCGGACGAGTCGGGGTCTCGATCTGCTCGCTGGCGGATATGGAGACGCTTCTGGCAGGCTTGCCGCTCGACCGCATTTCCACCTCGATGACGATCAATGCGACCGCCGCGATCCTGCTCGCGCTCTATTTGGTCGTTGCCGAGCGCCGGCAGGTTCCGTGGTCGAAACTGACCGGCACCATCCAGAACGACATCCTCAAGGAGTATGTTGCCCGCGGGACTTATATCTATCCGCCGGGCGGGTCGATGCGGTTAATAACCGACATCTTTGCCTTTGCCGCGCGCGAGGTGCCCAACTGGAACACGATCTCAGTATCGGGCTATCACATCCGCGAGGCAGGTTCGACGGCGGCCCAGGAACTCGCCTTCACGCTCGCCAACGGGATCGCGTACGTCGAGGCGGCGCTATCGGCCGGCTTGCAGGCCGACGAGTTCGCCAGCCGCATTTCCTTTTTTTTCAATGTTCACAACAACTTTTTCGAGGAGATCGCCAAGTTTCGCGCCGCTCGCCGGCTATGGGCCAGGATCATGAAGGAGCGCTTCGGCGTGAAAAATGAGCGCTCGATGATGCTCCGATTCCACACGCAGACCGCCGGATCGACTCTGACCGCGCAGCAGGCCAATAACAATGTCGTGCGGGTAACCCTCCAGGCCCTGGCGGCGGTCCTCGGCGGTACTCAGTCGCTCCATACCAACTCGAAAGACGAGGCGCTGGCGCTGCCTACCGAGGAGTCGGCGCTGCTGGCTCTACGCACCCAGCAGATAATTGCCCACGAGTCGCAAGTTGCCGATACCGTTGACCCGCTGGGCGGCTCGTACTTCGTTGAGAAGCTGACGAACGAATTGGAGGAGCGCGCCCGCCAGTACATGGCAAGGATCGAGGATTTGGGCGGAGCCGTAGCGGCGATCGAGTCGGCATACGTGCAGCGCGAGATCCAGAACGCGGCCTACGCTTACCAGCGTGAGATAGAAACCGGGGCACGCGTGGTGGTCGGAGTGAACGAGTTCGTGGCCGCCAATGATCGCCCTCCCGAAACCCTCAAGGTCGCTCCCGAACTCGAAACGCGCCAGAAGGTGGCGCTTGCGCGGCTTCGCTCCGAGCGCGACAGCGCCAGGGTCCTAAGCGCGGTCGAAGCCGTTCAGAGCGCCGCGCGCGAAGGCGCGAACCTGATGCCGCCGATCGTAGAGGCGGTGCGAAGCTACGCGACGTTGGGCGAGATTGCCGACGCGATGCGCCGCGTGTTCGGCGAATACCGGCCCGCCCATACGCTCTAGTGTGTGTCCCGCAAATAACTTGACGAACCGGCTCGGCTGGCATGAGATTCTTCGCTGCGCTTAGAATGACGGAGGCGCGCGTTTCTATTGTCTTCTGAGCGCAGGCTGCCGCCGAAGCGAAGAATCCCATGCCAGTAACGGCCGCCATAAACTTATTAACGGGGCATCACACGAGCAGGGGGGTGAGGACCCGGAGATTTCGAGGTGAAAGAGAGCCTGGCGCATACCACCCTGCTCGCGCAGCGCAAGCGGCCGGCTCAGCGGCCAGGCAGGAATGTCTCGACTGAGCACCCCGAACCAGGCCATGTGCGCAAAAACTTCATCGCGCACTAGGATGGCGCTTCGCGGTGGAGTAAGGATTATTTCGAGCGTTGAGAAAGAACAGGCCGCCCGCCGGCGGCCAGGTGACTGCGCCGGCGGGGGCGCTGGGATCGCGTAGCCTAATCCGGGAGTCGAGGACTGATGGGCCCCAAACCAACCGGGGTGTTTCTAACCAAAGGCGTAGGTAAACATCGCGAGAAGCTGACCTCTTTCGAGTTAGCCCTGCGTGCCGCCGGTATCGCCGAGTACAACCTTGTGCGCGTAAAGTCGATCTTTCCCCCTTACTGCCGCCTCATCACCCCGCAGGAAGGCCTCAAGTACCTGAGTCCCGGGCAGGTCGTTTTCACCGTGATGAGCGACAATGCGACCAACGAGCCGCATCGCCTGATCGCCGCCTCGGTGGGCGTCGCTATCCCCGCCAATTCGAGCCAGTACGGTTACCTTTCCGAGCATCACAGCTTCGGCGAAACCGAGCAAAAGGCGGGCGATTACGCGGAAGACCTGGCCGCGATGATGCTGGCGACGATCCTCGGCGTCGACTTCGATCCCAACGCCAGTTACGATGAGCGCAAGGACATCTGGCGCGTCTCCGACAAGATCGTGAGCACGCGCAATATCACCCAGTCGGCAATCGGCGACCGCGACGGCCTGTGGTCATCCGTAGTGGCGTCGGCGGTGTTTGTCGACTTGTCCGAAGGCCGTTAGCGTCTGCGCCGGTCCGCGCTGGCGCAGGAAGCTGCACCTGATATGAACGTCGAGATTTTTTACTGTTCGGTTTGAAACTACCGGCCAAAGGCGGTCAGTATGGCTGCCTCGCTCAGGGCTCGTTTTGGCATCGAGCCCAAAATAACTGTCGGCAGCATCGGCCAGTTCGACGTGGTCGTTGACGGCCGGACCGTCTTTTCGAAGGGCGAATCCGGACGCTTTCCGCTTGACGGCGAGGTTGAAGAGGCTATCCAGGGGCTCGGCAAGGGCGCGAAGCCGCAGCCGAAGCCGAATAGCCGTCCGTCAAAACGCGGCTAAGAGGCTGGCGTGTTACCCCACGGGTCGAGCAGCTTGCGCATCCGGGCGGCGTCGAGCCGTATTCCGACCCGAAACGGTCCGAATTCAGCATAGTCTGCGCTCGACTCGTCGAAGCGCATCTCGTAAACGAGCTTCTTGAACACGAGCGGGTCGTCAGCGAAGAGATCGACGCCCCACTCCCAATCGTCGAGGCCCACCGAGCCGGAAATCACCTGTGTCACCTGGCCCGCGTAGCGCCGGCCGATAAGGCCGTGGTCGTGCATCAGGCGCGCGCGTTCGCCGACAGCAAGCCGGTACCAGTTCAAATGCTCGCCGCGCCGCTTGTTCATCGGATAAAAGCACAGGTAGTGCCGGCGCGGGATTTCCGGAGAAAGCCGCGCCTGAAGCCGCTCACGCCAGCGCGCAACTTCGGCGCCTGCCAGAGCCTCGCCCTCGGGCGACGACGGGTCGATCGCCTTGCCGGTCATCTCGGCGCGAAGCCTCACGGTCGCTTCGTAAAGCCCGATTTCGATTACCGAGAGGTAGGAGCCGGCAGGCTCGAGAAAGTCAGAAAGCGGGAGCGCGGCGATTTCGAGCTGCGCCTGGGCGAGCTGCTCCAAACTTTGCCGGAAATGAAGAAGGATCAGATCGCCCTTGTTTCCGATTTCCTCGAAAGCTGCGCTTTGCCCTGCCTCGCCGCCTTCCATCCGCTCGATTAACGCTGCGGCCTCGTCGGCGACCAGCGTTCGGCTGGCGGCGTCGAGCTTGCGGAGCAGGTCGCGCCGCACGCGGAACATCTGATGGAGGACGGCGAAGCCTTCGAGCGTAAGCGGCGCATCGAGGCCGTGCCCGGAGCCGGCCTTGGCATCGGCATCTTTTGCGCTTTTCATGCGAACGATTTTAGGGTTTTCGAGCGCTGCTGTCTGCCCGGGGCGCAGCGCTTCCCGGCGCATCTTGCCAAGGTCGGCAAGCGAACCCATCGGGTCCCAGAATGTCCTCGATGCTTCGCTACCGCGGCTCGTCAGGAACCAATCTTGAGACCTTGTTTGATATCACTAAAAAAGCTCTGTTCATGTCCGTAGTCGCGTCCGAATACGAGTCTTCGGCCCTGCCCTTCGAGAGTTCGAGCCGATCGATTTTCGACGCGAGCTGGTCTCTTAATCGAGGGTCCTTCGCAGTTTTTTGATCCGCTCGCGCTTGTGCAAGCTGCTGCTCGATTCGCTCTCGGAATTCGAGGGTCCTGAATAGCGAGCCAGCGGCCCCCTTAATAGCCGTTGCGTCGGGACCCATAATTTCCTCTGCCAAGGCGCGGCTCTTCGCCCTGACACTGGCAAGTTCATCTGTCAGTTTGAGATAGTGTGCTTCGAGATCCTTCGTCGATTTCTTGCAACGGGCCTCGTCTCGCACCAGATTTACCGCTGCCTGCGACTGCCTCGCTGATTTTGCAGTCTCTTGCAGCAGAGAGTATGGCGCGGACCAGAACAGCTCGAACAAAAAAACGAGGAGCCAAATACCGCAAAATCCGATAAAGCCTTTAAGGGCTTTCAGAAGTCGTGCACCTAAAGGCAGGCTCTCGGCCCATGGGATAAGTGCACTCACCAGGGCAGCGCAGATTGAGATGAAGACGGCGAGCAACCCCAAATAAATTCTCGCCCAACTGTACAAAAGCCCTGCGGCAATTTTGAGACAAGGCCAATAAAAGGCGATTTGCTGCATGGAGTGCACCTCACGCCAGGCTTACCCTAAGGCAGCCGAGGTGGTTCGTCGTGCCGTATCACACGCAGAATTACTTGGCGGCTGCCCAAGCGCGGTTGTCAAGCACCCGATGATGGCCTCCGGCTGTCCGGCCGTCGCAGCCAACCTGAGCCTCGTAAAACGGATACGCTTACATGAAGCGCTCAAAGATACACAAACCCGGTTCAGAAATCCTTGGATCCCTTGGCACGAATCTAACCTTCAGAACCTCTCGGGCCACTTTCTGGCCGCGTGAAACACGCGGAGAATCTCAACCGCCTCGCCGTGCACCCGATAGGGAACGATGTATGGCGTGCCGCTGATTACCAGCTCACGCGTGCCGGGAACCCGTCCGGGACGGCCCGAAGCCGGATGGGTGGCAAGGCGTTCAACGCTCGTCGCGATACGCTCCACTATTCGCGCTGCCGTGTGGGGATCGTCGCGGGCGATGTAGGCGGCCTCTTCGCCGAGGTTTTCAAGCGCGCGCCTGAGCCACCTAACCCGCACGGCGTCCCCACTTCCTCATCACCGCCTGAACTTCCTCCTCGGTCGCGAAATCTCCGGCGTCTGCCTCTTTGAGTGCGGTTTTGATTTCGCCGATCTGCCATTCGTTCAAATCGACGTAAGCGCGAATCGCCTCGGCCGCAACGTAAGACTTGGTGCGTTCCATCGCCTTGGCAAGCTTCTCTAGCCGAGCCTTCGTCTTGCGATCGACCCGTATTGTCATTACTTCCGACATGCTCGTATTCTCATGTACACAAGCAACTACGTCAAGCGAGCCGGGCAGCGGATCATCCGCGTGGACGGGATTCGCCGCTGCGGCGCTTCGTTGCGGTCGAAACGCTGGTTCGTTTTTGTCCTGGCGTTCTTGCTCTTTTTAAATGCGCGAACCGTTGCACCCGGCAGCCCGGGCGCGCTTCATCGGCTGCCTTTCCGCGCGTTCGCGCAAGCGGCGACGAAGCCCTCGGCGGCGGCTGGATTCGAAGCCCAGTGAGCGTGGACGTAAGAGGCAAGAGCATTGCTCGGCGGCAACGCTGAGTTCGTAGCTTACCGCGCTTGCGCGCCTTCGCGAGGTGCGGTGTAGACGGCTACGTGCCGATGCCGCTGAGCGGCGCTATGGAGGGGACGGACCAATCGCGATTCCCGCGCCAGAAAGTCCCGTGAAAGCGCCTCCGATGACAGCAATCGGCGCTGTATCGCCGTCGCTGCCGGCTGCGAAGACCAGAATTGGATCGCCGCTGCTGTTCCCCGGATCTGCCCTTCCTATAATAAATCCCCCACCCAGCAGAATGAAACAAGCCTCCTCGGGGCCCCGCAGGTAGCTCAGGACGTAAATGTTGCCCCTTGAATCGAGCGCGATTCCGTTGGGAAACTCAAGTTGGGTATTCGATCCGCTGATTGTGGCGATGGGTCCAACGTCGCCGTTGCTATCCGGAGCATAGGCCGTCACGCTTGCCGGGCCGATTGGAAAACACGAACAGTAACGCGGGCATTTCTGCAGGCCTTCGTTCGCCACGTAGACCTCTCCGCGCCGATCCACAGCGACAGCCGAAGGAAAAGCAAGGCCGGTATCGGGACCGCCGATAACGGTGCTGGGCTTGGCATTGCCGGCTCCGCC